>NZ_OU906733.1:507705-559667 GCF_918315375.1 Wolbachia endosymbiont of Chironomus riparius | reverse complement strand
ACTGAGATAACATCTTGTAACCTGTATTTTTTATATATAGATATCTCTTTTATCAAGGGGTCTTCAGATTCACTTTGACTTTTACTAGAGTTATTCATAGAACCTGAGGGAGAATTAACGTCATCTTCGTCTATGGCATTATCTTTTAAATAATTTTCAAAAAGAGTTTCTTTCTCTTTTGCTGGAATATTAAAGTAATCTAGTGATATTTCAGAAAATGGTAAAAATCCTTGCTTACTCTTGCCGTATTCAATAAACACCGCTTGTAAAGATGGTTCTATACGTTTTACGTATGCAACGTATATGTTTCCCCTAAGTTGCTTTTTTTCTTTAAATTCTTGTTCAAATTCTACAACCTTATTATTTACTGACAAGGCAACTCTTATTTCATCAGAATGTATAGAAGCTTCTATCAACAGTAATTTTTTACCTTTCTCTTCCACTTACGCACCATTTAATTTTAACAAACTTAGATAACTTGTATGTGATACGCTGTTAATTGTCAAGAATTTCAAACCTAATACAGAAATCCTCCCACGTTAAAAAGTAATTGACTTTTTATACTGTACTTAGTAAATTAAACTATTTTGTGAAATAATTATGGCTAAAAAAAGTGCATCTTTAATTGTAAAATTAGTTAGTACTGCAGTAAAGAAAACAAATGATGGTGGAGAAAAATTGACAGGTTATTTTTATGTAAAAAGGCGAAACCCAAAGAAACTTAATAAAAAACTAGAATTTAAAAAATATGATCCAGTAGTAAGAAAGCATGTGCTATTTAAAGAGGAAAAATTAAAATAAATGATTTTTAGAAAATTATTTTAAATAAAGATCTATGTGTAAGCTACTGTATAGTAGTAGAGCTAAATTATGTTAGAAATATGTAATAAAAACTTTTTTCAAAATAGAGATAAGTAAATACTTAAGTTTTAGTGAATTTAAGGTGATTTAAATGTATCTCTTCGTAAAAAAGAAGATTTTTTTTTTAATAGCCACTTAACTAGTATATCGACTTCGTGATTTACACTACGCATTCAAAATATGATTTCTTTTTTTTCTTTATTCATTTTTTTAATCTTGCATTTAGGTGGTGGTATATATTTTTCTTATGTAGAAAATTTTTCATATCGAGTTTCACCTATAGTCTGTATACTACCAGCTATGTTTTTTGCTGTGTTATCTAATAAAGAGAAGATCCAAGATAATATCAATACTGTTATAGAAGGCATGGGTAATAAAAACATTATTACTATGTGCTTAATATTTTTATTTTCTGGAGCATTTTCTACTGTTACTTCATCTATAGGAAGTGCAGATTTTATTGCTAATTTCACTATTAATGTTCTTCCAACAAAATTATTACTTCCAGGAATTTTCTTGATTTCTGCTTTTATTTCAACCGCAATAGGTACATCTATGGCAGTTATTGCATTAGTAACACCCATAGTTGTTACTTTAGCGAGAGGAGGTGCTTTGGGTTTAGAATTAGGTGTTGCAACGGTTATAAGCGGAGCCATCTTTGGTGATAACCTTTCAACAATATCTGATACCACTATTGTAGCTGTTTCTTCACAAGGATCATCAATAAGGGATAAGTTAAAGCTCAATTTTAAAGTTGCATCAATTGCAGGAATTATCACTCTTATTTATTTAGCTGCCATTTCAAACAGTGAAGGGATCGTACCTAAATCCAATCTAGATTATTCACTAGTAATAACTATTATTCCTTATGTTATATTGATAATTATGGGCTTGTTTGAAGTAAATGTACTGATAACTTTGGTTGTTAATACATTTATTGCTGGGGTATTAGGTATAGCTTTATTTGATTATTCTATCATACAGTACTCTGATGACATATATAAAGGTTTCAAAAAAGTAAACGAAATAATGATATTTTTCTTATTTATGGGAGGATTAAGTCACTTACTATATATAAAAAATAAAGATATATTAAGTAACTTGATTAATAAGATTCATATTACAAAAACTAAAGCTGAGTTTCTAATAGCAGGAATAGCATCAATGTTCACCTTTTTAGTTGCAAGTAATACTATTGCTATTTTACTAAGTGGTGATATTGCAAAGGAGATTGCCAAAAAATATGATATTCCTCCACATCGCAGTGCATATTTACTATGTACCTTTGCTTGTATTGTAAAAGGCTTATTACCTTATGGATCTCAATTATTGCTAGCAGGAAGCTTGGCTTTTTTATCACCTATTTCTCTTATGACAAAAATATACTATTGTTTTTTTCTACTACCAGTTGTAGCATGTGAAATTGTTATAAGTAACAGAACAAGACTAATGAAGTGTTAATTACTTTGAAAATTTTTTTACATATAAAAAATCATCTAAAATTAAAAAAAAGTTACTAATAGATTTTTTGAATTAAACCATGTTGCTCTTAATCAACTATTTCATATCAGCTTAAAATTTCTCTATAGGCCAGAGCAATATAGTGTTGTAATTGGACTTAGTCTTTATTTTCAAGTTTAGAATTAGGTATAATGATACTAAATATCTAATTTAATTAATTCTCTTGAATATTTTTACTGCTGATTTTTACCATGTTATACACTTTTACTATCACTACTAATTAAAACTGATTTATTATGTAAGTAAATAGCTAAAATAAAGCAATCATCTTACAAAGGTTATTAAAATAAATTAAAGTAAAACTTTAAATATATGAACTATAACTTAAAATTTAAAGTTATAAATACGTTACAGATAAGTAATGTTTAAGTATTAATTAAATTCAATTTCTTGATTAAACTTGGGGAAATATGTATTTAAACTGCAAAATAAATTTAACGCATTGCATTCAAAAATTATATTAAAAAAATTCAAATTTTAAGATTTTTGTTTCTTCTTAATAAGACATAAAAAGCTCCTTCTCCTCCATCTATTTTTTTTGCTTGTCTGTAATATAGAATCATATGCTGAATTTTAATATTACTTAACCATTTATATAAATTACTTTTTATAGTTTCTGTATTGTTTTGTGTACTACCATATCCTGTAATAACTAATAAGCACCTATTACCTCTTTGGTAATTTTGTATAACAAAATCTATCAATTTATAGTAAGCATTATCAATAGTATAACTATGTAAATCTAATCTATCACTTATATGATATTTTCCTCTATCAATTTTTAATTTTGTATTATAATCTAGACAAGATGATGAAATACAATCAAATTTCTGAGTGATAAAATTATCATATTTCTCATTTTGTATCACAGACCTTAGATTTATTTTGTGCTCATCATTTTGAATAGCTTTATTACACCTTATGGGTTTAATATTTTTTTGCCAATCTGATTCATCATCTAACATAAAATGTGCTAGTTAAAATTAAATAATTTTATAATATAAAATATTCAAGTGTAGTAGTGTATTGAATATTGTATCCTGTATGAAGGATATAATATTACATCTAAAAAAATATGAAATCATTAAAATCTTATTGGTTATATGGAAAACATACTTGCATATCAGCACTGGCAAATAAGAATAGGCGGTGTGTGGAGTTATTGGTAACAAAAAATTTTCATAAACAGCATGAGGAAGAAATAAAAAAACGCATAGAAAATCGAAATATAGAAACCAAAATAGTAGAACATAAAATATTTGATAAAATTCTATCAAGAGATGTAAATCACCAAGGTATTGCTTTAAAAGTATTTCCCGTCTCTAATTATTTTAGTATTGAAGAGGTAATTGAGAAATCGACAAACAACTCTACCATTGTAATTTTAGATCAAGTTACTGACACTCATAACATAGGATCAATTTTAAGGACCTCAGCTTGTTTTAATGTTGATGCATTGATTTTACCATATGATCACTCACCTAGTGAAAATGCATATATTGCAAAAGCGGCAAGCGGCGCACTAGAAATTGTTCCATTAATATATGTTGTAAATATAGTAAATACGATAAAAACTTTAAAAGAATCTGGTTATTGGTGTTATGGATTTGATAGCAATTCTGGAGAAGGTATACATGATTTATTCAAAAAAAGAGTGATTATATTTGGTTCTGAAGATAAAGGATTAAGAAGGTTGGTCAAAGAAAACTGTGACCAGCTTTTGAGAATACCAATATCAAATAACATTAATAGCTTAAATGTTTCAAATGCGGCAGCAATAGGATTATATTCTATTCACAGTCATAAAAATTAAATTTTTAAAAGTAAATTTCAATCAAAATAATCTCTAAGAAATTCTAAATTTGGTAATTTAGCTATTTCATACTTCTTCATTTATGTATTTAAGAATAGGGTAGGGAATTACTCTACCTTTTTAGATTTTTAATACTGATTATTTTCAATGAAAATTATTTGTTGCAAATAAAATGTAATTAGTGTATTCATTATGTAAAGTAAAAACATACAGTTCATCTTAGAGGGGTATAGGTATCCTTCGTCGAATTTGATATTAGCTCATACATTACTTAGCGGAGAAAGTGTTTCTTATGGGAACATTTTGACAAAAATTTTCTAATAATAGTTTAGTTAATGGATGAGTTGTGTGCATACAAAATACTTTAACAATTGTATTTAGGAGGCTAAATGAACGAAAAATTATCTATCGAAGATAGTATTAAAATGAAAAAAAATGACATAGAAATCTTAAACAGATTTTTTATGTGACGCTACAGAAGAAACAAATAAAATAAATTACAGTTCCTATAGTAGCGAAGAAGGGACGAGTTTGTCCTTTCTTATTTCTAGAGATAATGATGAAAAAAATGCAAATCTTACCATTGCATTATCGTGTGCACCTAATCTGAGTGGTTGCTTATTTTTCCTCTCCAGTGAAGACAAAAACGGTGTATCTACTTCTTTGTTTATATTGACAGAAATAAGTAAAAATAAAGAGATTACTAATTCTATATTAAACGCATTCAAAGAAAATAAAGTTCCTAATTTGAACAATTTTTTATCTTTTGCTACAAATGATACTGTTTTTGATCTTACTGTTTACAAGAGATATGAAACAACAACAGAATCATTTAATTTGCAGCAGCTAAGGAATTACAAAAAGCTACTCAAAACGATATAATGAAAGCTATAGATAATTCTGAGATAAATGTTAAAATGGAGCAAGAATCTTCATTTTCTCATCATCAAAGTAGTAGACATTTTATAAATGATATAGATTTTAAAACTAGTCATATAAATAATGCACTTGAGCAAAAAAACTCTGGTTTAATAGGAAGTTCATCTGGTGCTTTAGGAATAGTAGCAGGAGTTGGTGCGGTATTAGGTATAGGTTCAGTGATAGCAGGATTATTACTTTATAACAAAAAGAAAAATACTAAAGTATCTTATAAGGAAGTAAGACAAGATGATCCACAATCAGATTTACCGCTGTCAATAATAGCGAGTAAAAGTTGCAATTCTGTGTATAAGGATACCGTCGTTAAAGTATAAAAGTTATATTTTGTAACATTATAAAACATAACTAAGCTAAAGGGCTTGTTATGCCCCTTTAAAACTCTTCTTAACTAGTTATTTCTTTACCAATTTCTTTTATTTTCAGTATTAATGATTCCGGTAAATATGCATCAACAATATCTTCTGCTGTGGAAAACAAAATTTGATAAGAATATGAATCTATTATCCACACAGGTAACACCTCATCTTTTTCAGAATGCTCTTCCTGTTTATCATCTATCATGCGGCAATATAAATGCACAGCAAAGAATAGAACATAGGATAGTAATATTCCTCTTAATCCTCCAATAAAGATACCTGTAACTCTATCTATAAACCCTAACCTTATAGGTGACAATATATACATTATCCAATTATTTACCATCATAAATACTAAATTAAGCATGATAAATACAGAAAGTGTAGAAAAAATGTTAATTATAACTTTAGAATCAAAATACTTACTATAATTTATAGTAAAAAAATCATAATGATTAACTGTGAGAAAGATTGATAAAAATAAAAGTATCAATGCACATAATTCTTTTATGAAACCTCGAGTTACAGAAATTATCACGCATAATACAACAATAAAAACAACAACACTATCGAAAAACATACTACGTATCCATATTGATTTGAAAGTATACTAATAATAAATAACAAAATTGTAAAACTAATTGTATTTATTTTTTATAAGTTGATCTAAATATCTAGCAATTAGATCAACTTCAAGATTTAGCAAATCATTAATTTTATTATAACGAAAGGTTGTATTTTCCCACGTATAAGGGATTATATTTACCGTAAATTCTTGATTAATAATTGAATTGACAGTAAGGGAAACTCCATCTAGCGCCACAGAGCCTTTTTTTGCTATGAATTTAGTTAATTCTTGTGAACATAAGAGTTTAATTTCATGGGAATTTAAATTTTGATTAATTGTTAAAATTTGTACTGTTTTATCAACGTGTCCTTGTACTAAATGGCCATCTATTCTGTCACTAAATTTAGCTGCTTGTTCCAAGTTTATTTTTGTACCTACTTTCCAGGTATTTAAATTAGTAACTTTGAGAGTTTCTTGAGATACTTGAGCTACAAATATATCATTAATTATATCAATAACGGTTAAGCATACTCCTGAAGAGGCTATTGAGTCTCCCTTATTTATAGAAGAAAATTTTCCTACCTTCACATGAAAAATCCAGTCTAAATTAATATCAGTGTTAATATCAACTATAGTACCAATATCTGTAATAATTCCCTTAAACACTTGAATAACTTTAACATGACTTTTTTTGTGTAGATTGCTTATATGCTCAAGCTATATCTTTAATTATACTAAAAATGTACATTACAAGAAAACAAAAAACTTAACTAATGTGGAAAACCAATAATATATTTACTTAAACCTTCTTGTACACCTTGTATGTAAGAATATACTCCTTGTGCAGATTCAGTAATAAAATTCAAGAGAGTACTTGGGCAATTAATTACTTTTGAAGTAGTATCTGAAACGTTTTTACTAATTTCTTTAGCATTTCCAGTTATTGCTAAAATATTTTTGGAGACTTGTTCAATATTGTTAGGAAGTGTTTCTAAAATATCATCAGAAACGTTTTTAGCCTTAGTACTAATTTCTTTAATATTCTCAGTTATTTTTAAAATATTATCACCACTTTCTTTAAATTTCCCAAGTATTGTTGAATAATCAAGCCTATGTTTTATAACAAAAATAAGCCATATTATGACAAGAGAAGATATTATGATTAAAAAGGGAATAGCAGTATAAAAGAAAAGATCCATAAAATTATATTTTTCTATTTAAATAGTATATACATACTTCGTGAATTAAAGTGAATAATTATTTATTTTATTAATAATAATATTAAGAGATTTATTTAAGTGCTGTATTTTTATTTCTATATACACTAAATAATTAATATTATATACTAAGTATTTTATTTTAAATAGCATTATATACTTCTACAATTGATATTGTTCTATATTTTATTATAATTAAACTTTAGGTAAGTAGTATAAGAATGGGCACAGAATTAAAAGATGAGATGTATTCAGTTGAATATAAAGCAACTTCTGAAATTGAAAGTGCTTCTTGTTTACAAGATCTAGAAAAAATTAGATTATTGTATTTAGGCAAGAAAGGTATAATAAAATCTTACTTTAATAAATTAAAGATAATACAAGATATTGAAAAAAAGAGAACCTTAGGTGCGGTTATTAATGCTTTACATGATAAATTAAATGATCTAATAAAACACAAAGAAGATGAACTAAAGGCAGAGAAAATTAATTTAAAATTACGAAATGAAATAGTTGATATTACGTTACCTGTAAGACCAGAGAGAATAGGGAAAATTCACCCACTTAGCAAAGTCATAAATGAAGTAAAGCTTATTTTTGCACATATGGGTTTTAAAGTAGTTGATGGGCCAGATATAGAAGATGAATTTCACGTATTTGATGCATTAAATACTCCAAGCCACCACCCTGCTAGGGAAGAACAGGATACTTTTTATCTAAAAAATAGAATCAATGATCGAAGAATGTTATTGCGTACTCATACTTCTTCTGTACAAATTAGAGTCATGGAGAAAGCAAAGAGCTTACCAATTAAATAATCGCACCCGGTCGAGTATATAGGAATGATTTTGATGCAACTCATACTCCAATGTTTCATCAAGTAGAAGGTTTATATGTTGATAAAAATGTTAATATGGGGCAGTTAAAATTTACTATTCGCAGCTTTCTTGATAAAATTTTTGGTGAAAAAGAACTAAAAATACGTTTTCGTAATAGTTTTTTTCCTTTTACCGAACCTTCAGCAGAAGTAGATATAAGCTATAGAGGTAGTGATTGGATAGAAGTGCTTGGATGTGGAATGGTTCATCCTAATGTTTTTCAAAATGTAAAGATGGATTTGCTACATTATAGCGGTTTTGCGTTTGGTATTGGTATAGAAAGAATAGCAATGCTCAAGTATCAAATAAATGATTTAAGAAATTTTTATGATAACAAAATCAACTGGCTTAATCATTATGGATTTCATTTTTCATCTTTAAGGTGAGTAAAGCGCATACAATTATTATTCTTGCTGCCGGTCTAGGTAAGCGTATGAATTCAAGTTTACCTAAAGTTTTGCATAAAATAGGTAATTTTTCTATGCTTGATCATGCGATTTTCAATGCAGAACAATTAAATCCAGAAAATATAACTGTTGTAGTTGACCAACTCTTAAGCAAAAAATTAGAGAATTTTAGAGATATAAACCTGGTTATTCAAGAATCAATGCTTGGCACAGGTGATGCAGTAAAAACTGCAATGAAAACTCTAGTAGAAATGCCAGATTCAAGCATAGTTGTTGTACAGTATGGAGACACTCCATTGATAAAAAATAGTACTATCAGTAAAATGGTCAACTGTCTAAGGGATAAAGCTTTAGTTTGCCTCGGCTTTGAGACTGATAACAAAGAGTATGGTAGGCTAATTATTGAAAATGGCTCTGTGAAAGAAATTATAGAAAAGAGCAATGAAAGGAGTGATGGAAAGAAATTTCTTGCAAATGCAGGAACAATTGTAATATACGCAAAAAACTTACGTGAAATAATTGAAAAAATAGTATGTAATACTTTAACTAACGAATACTATCTAACTGATATAGTTTCTATAGCAGTTAAAAATAATTTGAATGTTGATTATATCACTATTGATGAAAAAGAAGCAATAGGGGTAAATAGTAGAAGCGATCTTGCTAAAGCTGAATCTTATTTTCAGGACAGTAGAAGAAAATTTTTTATTAATTCAGGAGTAGCACTCGTCGCTCCTAATACTGTTTTTTTTTCTCTTGATACAAAAATTACTAAAGACTCAATAATTGATCCGTATGTTTTCTTTGGTCCTGGTGTTGACGTGAAGTCTAATGCAAGAATATTATCATTTTCACATTTAGAAAGTTGTTTAATTAAAAAAGATGCCATTATTGGACCATTTTCCAGAATAAGCAAAAATACAACAATTGGCGATAACGCAATAATAGGGAACTTTGTGGAGATTAAGACAAGCAATATTGGCAAGAATACCAAAATAAAACATTTAAGTTATATAGGAGATACGCAAGTAGGAGAGGGAAGTAACATAGGAGCCGGTACTGTCGTTTGTAATTATGATGGTAAAAAAAAACACCAGACAAATATAGGTAATAATTGCTTTGTTGGTGCCAACAGCTCATTAATTGCACCGCTTAACATTCATAACAACTCTGCAGTCGCAGCAGGTAGTGTGATAGTAAATGATGTTCCAGAAAAAAGCCTTGCTATTGCAAGGAAAAAACAAATCATAAAAAAGAAGAGCAAAAAATAAAAATCATCCTTAATCAAAACAAGTAATTCTACGAGATAAGGGAGTTCACTTCAAAATATTACTTATATTAATTTATATCATTTCCAATTTAAAATTTTTCTTTAAAAAATTCATTGAAATCTTCTATTATCTTACTTATAATTGTATTAAGTTATTAATATGAAAGAGGAATATGACAAATAGAAAAGATAAAAATACACAACAACTTGTTGAACTTATAAAGTCTAGAAATTCAGAAAAATTTGATGAATTTTTAGAAGAGCACAAACCTTTTGAGGACTGTTTTTACTTAAGTTACAAAAGTCAACCATTAATTTATATTGCAATTAAAGCAGAAAATGAGAATGCGGCAATCAAATTAATTAATGAAATTAAAGTTTTTAACAAAGAACATTTGAATAGAAAATACAATAATAAAACTTTCTTACATTATGCAATTAGTGACAATCTTTTATCTGTAGGGAAGCGCTAATTGAAGCTGGAGTGGATCCTAATCTACAAAATTGCCAGGGAGAAACAGCATTGCATATTGCAGATAGGTGTGGCCATTATGATATAGTAAAAAAGCTAATTGAAGCTGGGGCATATTTGTATATAAGAGATAACAGTGGTAAAATGGAATTGGATCTTGCATATAAATACAGAAATTTAAATATAAAAGCGCTGCTTAAAGAAACAGAAGAAAAGAGAAGAACTTCAGCGACTGTATGCCAGATACAATTGATAGATTTACCAACAAATAATGAAGATACTTCATTAAGTGAATCGAATGATCTACTAACAAAAGTAATCCAAAATACTATTCTAAATGATGACCAAATATCAGAAAAAGAAAATAATTCAGAATTAGAAGAGTTTGTGTCGAATTTATCATCAGAAAAAAAAGATATGTTAGATATGTGTGTAGATTCTGCTTATTCATCATTGACAGATGTATCAATGAGTGCTAATAATAACAGAGAAAATGATTCAGAAAAACCTCCTTTTCATTATAAGAAAAATTTGTTATCACGACATTGTAAACAATCAGAACCAATAGATTTATCAACAAGTACTGAATATACTTCTTCAGAATACCAGACACAACCACTAGATTTATCAACAAGTAATGCTAATAACAAGAGACCGTGTGCTGATATTGATAAACAAAATGACAATGCAACAAACAAAATAAGAAGAACTGAGATTCATCAAAAAGTAGAACCATCAACGTCACTAAGTTTTACAGGTGAACCAAACATACTATTAGTATGTGAAGATAGCAGAATGATTAAGTAGTAGTTATTTGAATTTAAATGCAAATCAAGAGAGATAAATCATCATACACTAAGTTGGTGTTTTGTAGAATGAGGTGTAATATTGACTTCGCTTAGCTTACTATTAACTTCATATTTTGAAATTTTATATGCAATTCCATAAGCAATAACGCCAACTATAAATGTGAAAGATGTTATCATTATGCCAATTTCTACTGAAGTTATTACTTTTGGTAAAAAATTTTGAGTAGTCCAAATAAGTATAGTTGTTACAACAGCTGCTAAATAACTAGAAATAATTCCTACTTCTTGTGCTTTAGGTTTATGAATATATGAAAAATCTGCACCGTAATTTAACAAAAGTTTTACTAGCTCTGGTGATTTATCAACATCACTCCATGCATAATTAAGAGCAGTTTGTCCATTTTTATCTTGTATATTAATCTTAGCCTCGTACTTCAGTAAATTTGTTACTGTGTGTAAATTTTTTAAATAAACAGCATAGTGTAATGGAGCACACCCACCTTCATCTTGTGCATTAACATTTACCTTTTGCTTTAGGAAAATCTCAACTATTTCCCATTTCTTTTCTTTAATAGTGAAGTGTAAAAGGTTTCTTTTACATCTATCTTGTATATCAATATCTGTTCCACTTTCTAGTAGGATATTTGCTAGTTTTACATTGTTTTTCAAGATAGCAAAATATAAGGGAGTGTAGCGATTTTTATAATCTTGAATATTAACATTTGCACCATTCAATATTAGCAATACTGCTGAATCTGTATTGTTATATTTAGCAGCAAAGTGTAAAGGAATTTGACCATATCGATTTAGTGCGTTAGGATTGGATCTTTTTTCTAGCAAGTGTGTTATTATACTTTGATGGCCCTTCTTAGCTGCTAAATGTAGTGCTGTTGACTTACTGTGACCACATTCTATATTAACCTTAGCTCCTACATTGATTAAGAATGTTGCTATATCTATATAACCATTTTCAATAGCTAAATATAAGGGAGTATAACCATTTGCATCTTGTATATTAATATTTGCTTTTTTTGCTATTAGAAGTTCTAATACTTTTTCACAGCAAACTTTGATTGCTATATGTAGCAAAGTATATTCTTCTGCGGAAAATTTATGATCTATATTGAGCTCATGGTTTTTCCATTTACGAAACTCAATAAAGTTTATTGATGTAAGTGTATTCTTACTCAGAAAGTTTTCTTTGAATCTTTTTTCTATTTCATTAATGATATTGTTTTCATTTAGGTTTTGAAAATTATTGACTTCTTTTAAAGCCTCTATCAACTCATTCATTTTTCCCCTTTAAAATATATACTATTTGTAGGCTAAAATGACTATATTAATATAACTTTATAAAAATTGTATTTATGATGTGTTTTACATTAAGCTACTTAATCTGTGAGATAAAAAGACATATCTATAATATCTTTATTGTTTCTTCTTAATACAAGAAAATAGAGCGTCTTGCCTTAACTACCACTTGAACCAAAACCACCTGTGTCACGTTCAGTTTTATTTTCGATAAACTCTCTAACTTTACTCCAAACGATTTTGAATGTGGGAGCGATAATAATTTGTGCGATTCTATCTCCTCTTTTTATTTCGTACTGTTGGTTACTGAGATTAATTAAGCAAACTTTAATCTCTCCTCGATAATCAGAATCTATAGTACCTGGAGAGTTCAAAACAGTAATTCCATGCTTTGCAGCTATACCTGAGCGTGGCCTAATTTGTCCTTCAAATCCATTAGGTATCGCGATTATAATTCCAGTAGATATTAGAAATCTATCAAGTGGCTTAAGAACAATAGAAGTATCTATTGCAGCATAGAGATCCATACCAGCGCTTTGTATAGTTGCGTAAGAAGGTAGGGGTAGATCAATTCCATTTGATAATTGTTTTATTTCTATATTTATCTGAGTTCTCTGCATTATGATTAACGACTGTAAAAATCTCATTGTAACATATATACTGAAAATCAAAAGTCATTTACTCATTTATATGTCTCACCCTGTATTATATTTTTTTATTTTTAGAAAATTTTAATTTATAAAAATAGATAAATTTGCATATATTATCAAATCTATACATAGATTTTTAAAAGTGTTACATTAAAAAATATACATATATCGGAGATTAAAAAGGCGTGTGAAATTTGCTAAAAAGCAAGAATCATATTTTATAAATTACTGATGATTTGAATTGGATATCCATTATAAGTTTTCACCCTAGATACGTTAACAGGTTGATTACTTTTAGCATTGATTTTGATGCCCTTATGCTGTGTGAGTATTAAAGCCATTTTTCTAAATGTAGACTGTATTTCCTCAGGGATAGTTGTATAAGTAAGAGCAATGTTCATTAAAGGTATCATTCCATCTTCATCATATGCATTAACATCCACACCTGCTGCTAAGGCTTGCTTTAAAATCATTTATATTTCCATTTTCAATGGCATCAAATAGTTTGTGTGTTACTGGTATTAATTTACTCATGTTTTTCTTAATATGTTATTAAAAAGGCATAACAATTAATAGATGATTTCAAAAATTACTGTTATTGACTCCATTTACAGCTAATAGTAAAAAAATTAGAATAATGAATATGAGATGTTTTTCAGTTACACACGTTTTAATGCAACGTCACATTTTAATAAGTCGGTCCTCTCTGAGAAACGAAAAACAACAATTCCTAATAAATTAATATAATAAGTAGAGTGTATATATTGTGACAGGTTAGGGGATACTTCGCACAAGAGTTTAAAAGAGTGAGAATAACTTAGTTGATGCACTACTTATATTAAATAAATCCTATTATGTCCTTGATTTCTTTTATATTTTGACTGGCAATTTTTGTTGCTTTTTCTGTCCCTTTTTTCAAAGCTTCATGTAAATAAGATTGATCATTAAGTAAGTTGTTCATCTTTTCACGTATAGGTGATAAAATACTGATAATTAGATCAGCTAATTCTTCTTTAAAGTATTCCATATGATACTTATTCATTTTATCACATATTTCCTCTTTGCTAAGATTACTCAGTGATGAATAAATATTCACCATATTAAGTATTTCCGGACGATCTGATAAACTACCTGGATTAAAATCAGAAACTGAGTCTGTTTTCGCTTTTTTTATCTTGTTGCGAATAGAGTCATTAGAATCATCAAAATTTATTCGTGAATATTCAGATTGATCAGATTTACTCATTTTTTTTGTACCATCCCTGAGACTCTTGATTCTTAATGAGGTATTAGAAATTAGCGCTTCAGGCAGGGTAAAATAATCTTGTTGATAGTGACTATTAAAAGCTATTGCAATATCACGTGTAATTTCTAAATGTTGTCTTTGGTCATCTCCCACAGGAACATAATTGGCCTTATAAAGTAAAATATCTGCGGCCATAAGTACCGGATAGCTATATAATCCAAGTGAAGCTTGTTGTTTATCATCACCAGCTTTATCTTTAAACTGAGTCATGCGATTAAGCCAACCAATAGGGGTATAGCAACTGAGTAACCAACATAACTCAGCATGACAACTTACCGTAGATTGATTAAAAATGATAGCCTGTTCTGGATCAATTCCGCATGCTATATACGCTGCTGCTGTTTTTAGAATATTACTTTTTAACTCACTGCGAGATAATTTCTTCGCTGTAATTGAATGTAAATCAACAACACAAAAAAGGGAGAAATGTTTGTTTTGTAAATTCGACCACTGCTTAATTGACCCAAGATAATTACCTAAGTGTATTACTCCACTTGGTTGAACACCTGAAAAAACAGTTTTTTTCATCGTGTTCCTCTATTATTTAATTTTCATCATGGCTGTTTCCTTTTTTGGAAATAATTACCATAGCAGGACGAAGCAATCTTTTCTTTATTATGTAACCAGTTTGTAAAATTTCTATTACAGTACCTGGTTCTTTTTCATTATCTTCTCTTTCTACAACAGCTTGATGAAAATTGCTATCAAAAGGCTTATCAAGAGAATTTATTTCTTCTATTTCATGTTTTTTCAAATCATTCATGATTTTTTGATAAGCTACTTTAATACCTTCATGTACAGGATCTCCTTTTTGTAAATTTTCTATTGCTTTTTTTAAATTGTCACATGAATCAATCATATCACGTGCAAAGTTTGTTATAGAATAATCTCCTGCATCTTTAATTTGCTTTTGCATTATACGTTTGATATTCTGATTATCTGCAATAGCTCGGAGTAATTGATCTTCAAGCTGTACTTTAGATGCTTTCAGTACATTTAATTCATCACTTAAATTATCAATTCCTTCCTCTTTTTTATTGAAAGAATTTTGCTTATTCACCATATTAACAAATTTTTCCTTTTTTTCTTGTTCTGACATATTATCACCTTTAATAATCTAATTAATATATAGCAATTAATCTAAAAATATCAATCACATTTCCCTTTCTATACTTGCATTTAAAAAATTAGTTAAAACTATTTTATAAATAGAGTCAGTAAATGTACTGATACTGCTTTTTGCAATATTAACATAGTATTTTGCCTGTTCTATAGAGAGTTGAATAGCATTGGATTTATTAATATAATACAATGCTTGATTAAAATCACGCTTAGTTGAAGAAAAGCTTCTTTGCCAAAATTCTTTCTCCTCTGCATTACCTTGGTCATATGCGATGATTGCAGGTAATGTTATTTTGCCGTCAAGAAAATCCTTTCCTATTTGCTTTCCGGAAGTACTTTCGTTAGAAATATAATCAAGTACATCATCAACTATTTGAAATGCTATACCAAAATTTAAGCCAAAGTTTTTTAACTTTTCTATTTCATTTTTTGTCGCACCTGATACAACAGATGCAGCTTCACAACAAGCAGAAAATAAAGACGCTGTTTTTTGTTGAATGATACAGAAATAATTTTGTTTCATCTCTTTGGGGTTAAAGTATGCATTCATTTGCCTTATTTCACCATTAACAAGGTAATTTGATGCTTCGGATAGTATGGATAAGACATTCAAATTTCCACATTCTATAAGCCATCTAAACGCTATAGTTAATAATAGGTCGCCAACTAAAATGCTTAACTTGTTTCCCCATATTTTATTTATTGTTTCAATTCCATGACGAGCATTACTTTCATCCAGAACATCATCATGAAGTAAAGTTGCATTATGTATAAATTCTACAGCAGCAGCAATATTAACTCTATCTTGTCCTGAATAGCCTAACATTTTGCATATTATGAAGATGAGCTTAGGTCTTATTCTCTTTCCACCTGATTGCATAAAATGGGAGATTATATCATTAGCAGGTAGGATATCAACGTTTATGTTCTTGTGAATAAATTCCTTCATTATTAACAAATCAGAAGATACAAGACTATCTAGCTCCACATTAATTGACATTAAGAAATTTTTTCTTACGTTTTGTTTTCTTTTGCTTCTGCTTCTGGAATCACCTTATTCCTTGTTTCTAAGATTATTATATTCTTTTTGATAAACCACGAAATTCTTTCGGTTGTTTGTGCACCAACGCTTAACCAGTAACTTAATCTATCGTTTTTGACTACAACACGATTTTTATCATCTTTTGACAACATAGGATTATAATGTCCTATTTTCTCAATAAAACGTCCATCCCTTGGTGCCCGTGAATCAGCAACAACAATCCTATAAAAGGGGCGCTTTTTTGCACCAAATCTTGCTAACCTTATTTTAACTGCCATGTTAACCTTTGCTCATATAATAAATTAATTTTATATATTTCACTAGGTAAGTCAAATTAATTTATCTTTTCAAGAACTTCTAAACTTACTCAAGTTCCTGATTCGCACAGCATTAAACATGACACGTTTAATGCTGCTTTTTAGTAGATTTTCTATCGTGCTATTCAGATAACAATGACAAAAACTTACATTATTCGCTTTATACATTAATTTTTCTGAAAAGAAACTATAACCTGATTGGTACTTTGGTTAATCAGTTCAAGGTGGCCAAATTTATTGAATTGAGATTTTACTGATATAGGAATCTTATCTTGGTCTGAATAAAATCCTTGCTTTGATTTCTTGTTAATACGTAATTTAATATCTTCATCATTCCAAGCCAGCGTTTTATTTATCTTAGTTTTTTGTTTGCAATTACTTTCATTTACAAATCCTAAGTATTCATTCTTTGTAGAATTAATTTCAATTTTGCATGTTTTATAGGATGTCCAATTACCTAAGTATGTATCTGCATCATTTTCTTGATTAAATATGAAATCTCCTTTTGTATATTTCCATGGAGCTTTTGATCACCAATTTCTTTTAGGAATAATGCATCTTGGTTAAAGTTTACTATAGTATAAGGTATGTATTTATCCTCATTCTTATAAAGACAAGCTAGTTAATAGTAGAACCTTGATTAGCCTATTTTTCATGTTTTATCTTATGATTCTAAAAAAGGTGTGATGAAGAGGCCGGGACCGGAATTGAACCGGTATAAAAGGATTTGCAGTCCTCTGCATAAGCCATTCTGCCACCCAGCCGTTTTATTTTTTAATATAAATATCTGTTATACCTTTAAGCATTAGTAATGCCTCTTCTTTTTTACGTTGAAAAGTATTACGTCCAATAATTGAACCATTACCCCCACCTTTCTTAATTTCTTTTGCATCATTATATATATCTTCTGCTGATTTTGATTCACCACCAGAAAAAACAACTATTCTTTTTCCTGCAAAGCAAGACTTCTTTACATAGTCAATCCTTTCAGAGAGGGAAGATATATTATCTATTTTTTCTCTCTCTAAATTCTGAGATGGAAGCTTTACTTTGATTATGTTGGCACCAAGCAAGGCTGCTATGTGTGCAGCATATGCTATAGTATCAATAGCTGTTTCACCTTGTTTAGAAATTCCCTCACCACGTGGATAAGACCACAGAACTACTGCAAGACCATAAGATTTTGCCTCTGCTATTATTTCACGTGCTTCCTCTATCATATCAAAACATTTAGCAGAACCAGGGTATATAGTAAATCCAACAGCTATACATCCTAGACGTAGTGCATCTTTTACAGAAGCAGTTACTGCTTGATCTGAAGTCAGATCTTTAGAGTGTAGAGAGTTAGAACTATTAAGTTTTAGTATAAGCGGAAGTGTTCCAGCATAAGTTGAAGCACCAGCTTCAATCATACCAAGAGGTGCAGCGTAAGCACTTACTCCCGAATCAATTGCAAGCTGAAAATGATAATGTGGATCATAAGCATCTGGATTTATTTCAAAGCTTTTTATTGGTCCATGTTCAAATCCCTGATCCACAGGAAGAATTATTAATTTACCAGTCCCACCAAGTCTTCCATGCATTAAAATACGAGTAAGACTTGCTTTTGTTCCCGGATTTTCACTTTCATAGTAACTTAAAAGTTGCTTTACTTGATTACTGACTAGCATTTAAAATATCTAAAATACCTATCAGTGTACCAAAAATCATATTTAAAGAAAAGATCTTTCGTGTGTCACTCAATGGAGTAGGAGTATGTGTGATAATGCAAAATTACATAATAAACATTATGGAAAATAAAATCAAATGTTTTGAATTTGAATTTTTAAAACCATTTATCTGATCTTTATAGTTTTTTAAAATCTACTGTAGCAGAAGAGAAAATCCAAGTTATTTAACCAACTGTGTGTTTTAGTTGTATACCCCACAAATAATACAAAACCCTAGTTTACATACAACTGCTATTTATCACAGTACTTATTATAATTTCTTCTTATACTCCTACCACTTACTTATTCTTTACTTCCAAAGTGAATAGTCATGCCAATTTCTATGCTATGAGTACCAAAAAAACTATTACTTATAGTTGTTAATTCATTGATTGATTTAAAATCTCCTATTTCTTGTACTGTATTACCACCTTTCGTAACTTCTTTAATCTCTGCTTTCTCAGTTTTAAAGTCAAAATTATTTCCAACAACTCCAAAATGTTTATAGCCAACATTTATATATACATCTTCAGCTATACGATGATTGAGACCAGCTTTTAATTGATACGCTGGAGCTATTGATGCTTCTTCAAACATTTTCATTCTTGTTGCACCAATTCCGGCTCCAATATAAGGAGAAAAAGAAAAACGCTCATTTTTCCAGTGGTGATAAATATTTGCCATTACAGATAAGTTCTCAATTTGTTTGTGATTCATCACTACTCCATATGCTTCACTCTTATTTCTATAAAATAAAACCATTGGACCATCTATTAACCCAATATTATTTACCTTTATCTGAGAATATGCTCCTTCTAATTCAACTTCATAACTGTTATCTTTGAAATCACCTGAATAACCAAATGCTAAACTTGCAGCAAATGGAGGATTATAATTTGGCTTATACTCACTGATTTTCTGACTTTCTATTTTAGTTTCACTTCTATCATTTATAGTAAAATTAGTAATGCTATTATCTTTAACTGCAGATTTTGTTATTTTCAGTGAACTTGAATGATTTAAAAACTGATTATAATGACTACCTCGTAAATATAACCCTTGTTGTTCATTTGCAAATGATTGTTGTGATAAAAGGGTACAAATCATTGCTGTTGTTAATATTTTTTTATTTACCATAGTGATAACCGCCTTTGTTATTTATTAAAGTACAATAGTGAATTTTGATTAAAATTAAGTGAATATAAATACTATAATAAAAACCTAAGAAAATTTAAAAACACTTGTAAAATTCTTTAATTCTCTTTGCGCTGCTGCCAATTTTGCGATTGGCACTCTATAAGGAGAGCATGATACGTATTCTATACCTGCATCAATGAAAAATGCTATGGATTCTGGATTTGCCCCATGTTCCCCACATATACCTAATCTAATGCTTTGACAAGTCTCTCTACCTTTTTTGATAGCTATTTTTATCAATTCTCCCACTCCTTCAAAGTCAAGTACTTCAAATGGATCATTCTCAAATATGTTGTTTTCCTTATAGCAATCGAAAAAATTTACTGAATCATCTCTTGATAGTCCCATAGTGGTTTGAGTTAAATCGTTAGTACCAAAGCTAAAAAAATCTGCATATTTTGCTAATCTATCAGCAATAAGTGCAGCTCTTGGTAACTCTATCATAGTACCAATTAAGTAATTTACTTTAAATTTTTCAGCTTCTTTTTTTGCCATTTCATATATCATCACAAACTCTTTTTCGCTCATAACAAAAGGAATCATAATTTCTGGTTTTATTTCAATATTGCATTCTTTTTGTAGTTCATCTGCAGTGCTTAATATTGCTCTAATTTGCATTCTATATATTTCAGGATAAGAGATGGCAAGTCTACAACCTCGATGGCCTAACATTGGATTTTTTTCTGATAGCTTTACTATTTTAGTTTGTACTGATTCAACTGATTTATTCAATAAATTAGCTAATTTTATTATTGCAGATTGATTATTAGGCAAAAATTCATGTAAAGGAGGATCAAGTAAGCGTATAGTAACCTCTTTATTCTCCATAATAGAAAATATTTCCTTAAAATCAGATTTTTGCATTTCCTCTAATTTACTTAACGCATCTGCTCTTTCATTATGTTCATCAGCTATGATCAATTTTTGAAAAAACTCAATTCTATCATGGGCAAAAAACATATGCTCTGTGCGACATAAACCTATCCCCTCTGCACCAAATTTCTTGGCAATTTCTGCATCTTTTGGAGTATCAGCATTTGCTCTTACTTGTATTTTTTTTACTTCATTAACCCAATTCATAAATGTTTCAAATTTTTGTGACAACTTCGGTAAAGTTGTAGAAAGAATGCCTAGCATTACTTCTCCTGTACTACCATTAATAGTAATAGGATCACCTTTACTTAGGTGCATTTCTCCTAATGAAAGAAAAGTTTCATCATTATTGATATATAGATTGTTTACACTACATATACATGGCTTTCCCATTCCACGAGTTACAACAGCAGCATGAGATGTCATCCCTCCTCTTGCTGTTATTATACCACTTGCAGCATTCATGCCGTTTATATCTTCAGGACTTGTCTCTGATCGTACTAAAATTACTTTTTCACCTTTCTTTGCTGCTTCTTCAGCATCATACGTATTAAATACCACATATCCAGAAGCAACTCCAGGAGAAGCAGGTAATCCATATCCTATTACTTTTTGATCACCTTTAGTATCAAGTATTGGGTGAAGCAAGTTATCAAGAATTTTTGAATCAACTCTTAATATTCCCTCTTCTTTTGTTATTATTCCTTCATTTACCATATCAACTATGATACAAATAGTTGCTTCAGCTGTACGCTTACCTGACCTAGTTTGCAAAATCCATAATTTTCCCTCTTGTACAGTAAATTCAATATCCTGCATGTCCTTATAATGTTCTTCAAGTGTCTGGCACATTGTATAGAGCTCACTATATACTTCTGGCATTAGCTTTTCCATCGTATTTGATAAATTTCCATTAATTGATGAAGGAGTACACGTACCAGAAACTATATCTTCTCCTTGAGCATTAATTAAGAACTCACCAAAACATTTTTTTTCTCCTGTCGATGGGTTGCGAGTAAATATTACACCAGTAGCAGAATTATTGTTTAAATTGCCAAAAACCATCGATTGTATATTTACTGCAGTACCTAAGTTTTCAGAGATGTTATAAATTTTTCTATAGGAAATTGCTCTATTATTTTTCCAAGATGCAAATACTGCATTTATCGAGCTGAACAATTGCTCTTCAATGTTTTGTGGAAAATGTTTATTTGTGTTTTCATGCACTATCTCTTTGAAGTCGCTAATTATTTTTTTTAAAACACAAACATCAAGATCAGCTAAAGTTTTTACTCCATTTTTCTGTTGTTCATTATCGATAATACTTTGAAATAAATTATGATTAATTTGTAATACAACGTTAGAGTACATATTAATAAACCGGCAGTAGCTATTGTAAGCAAAGCGTTCACCACTTTTTTCTGCAAGTCCAATAACAGTTTCATCATTTAGGCCAACATTTAGAATAGTATCAAGCATACCTGGCATTGATTTTACACTACCAGAACGTATAGAAACTAACAAAGGATTATTTTTATCACCAAACTTACAACCAGTATCGTTTTCAAGCATTATAATGTAATCTCTAACTTGATTCAGTAAATTTTCAGATAATTTTTTATCCTGATAGTACATTTTGCAAGCAGTAGTAGAAATTGTAAAACCAGGAGGAACAGGAATACCAATATTACACATTTCTGCTAAATTAGCCCCCTTCCCTCCTAATAAATTTCTCATTTCTGCATTACCTTCGCATTTGTCTTTACTAAAGTAGTATATTAATTTTTCTTCCATCATTTTTTCTTAGTTTTTTACAGTTTTACCTATTATATTAAACTTCAACAACTGAAAATTTACTATTAAATTATTCTACTCTCTTCTATAAGGATGATCTCGAGAATTGCGTTACGCATTATCTAAACACGATATCTTTGATTGTTGTTCATCATTAAAACATTTTTCCAATGTATAATTTATTAGGTCACCTTTTTTATACTTTAACTTGTATGTTTTTTTTGATTGATTTTCTTTATCAAGTTCTAATTTACGAATGAAATCCCTGCTTTGGTAAGAAAAATCTGTTTTATTTTTATTATACATGTAAATATATTAAACCATTAATTTAGCATAAGTTAGCGAAAGTTTAACAAATACTCAATCATTTTAAAACAATATTAAGCTAAAAATACTACAAATTCATTTTATAATAGAAGATTGTTTGACTAATTAACTATTTTTTTCTTTTAGTTTTTTACTCAAATGTCAATAATTGAGAATTGACTATTCAATTATAAAGGTTTTACAACAGCCATAATTACTATAATTAGTATCAATACTGTCACTATTTCATTTAAAATTCGAAAATAAATATGAGTTTTCTTATTTAACCCAGCAACAAAGTCCTTTCTGTATTTTGCAAGCAACATATGAATAACTAGCATAAAAATTATTGCCAATGATTTTATGTGAAACCACCCTTCCCTATAAGCTTCTCGAATTACCATTAATGCTATTCCAAATCCAACAGAAAAAACCATAGCAGGATTAATTATATATCTTAAAAGCCTCCTCTCCATGATTTGTAGTAGCTTATCGTTATCTGAGCCAAAATGAGTACCTGCATGATAAACATAAAGTCTTGGTAAATATAGCATGCCAGCCATCCACATTATAATTGATATAATATGAAAAGCTTCGATCCAATGATAGTAGTCCATATGAATTTTATTAAAAAATGTTCAAAATTTCTGGTATTATGTTAGTGTAAATAGAAATATATTAATATGGAAGTAGAAAATTTTACTAAAGAACAAATTCTTTTATTTTATAAAAGAATGCTACTAATACGCAGATTTGAAGAAAAAGCAGGACAATTATACGGAATGGGCTTAATAGGTGGTTTTTGCCATTTATCAATAGGACAAGAAGCAGTTGCTGTTGGAACTCATGCTGCATCAAAAATTGGTGATTCCTTTATTACAAGTTATAGAGATCATGGTTTAATGCTTGCATGTGATTCCGATCCAAAAGTTGTAATGGCAGAGCTTGTTGGTAAAAAAGCAGGATGTTCACAAGGTAAAGGTGGATCGATGCACATATTTGATATTAAAAAAAAGTTTTTTGGTGGACATGGAATAGTTGGGGCACAAGTTCCTATTGGAACGGGAATAGCATTTGCAAATAAGTACAAAAAAAATGACAATGTTGTTTTTACATATTTTGGTGACGGTGCCGTAAATCAAGGGCAGGTATATGAAGCATTTAACATGGCAGCTTTATGGAAATTACCCGTTATTTATATAATAGAAAATAATGAATATGCAATGGGAACTTCTTTAAAGAGATCTAGTTTAGTAACAGATTTATATAAAAGAGGAGAAGGTTTTGGCATTAAAGGAAAACAAATTGATGGTATGAATGTATTCTCTGTTTACAATGCAACAATTGAAGCCGCTGAATATTGCCGTGCTTGTAATGGTCCTATTCTTTTGGAAATAAAGACATATAGATATCGTGGACATTCAATGTCAGACCCGGCAACTTATCGTTCAAAAGAAGAAGTTGAAAATGTAAAGAAAAATCATGATCCTATAGAAAACTTAAAGAAGTATATGATAGATAATAAAATTTCTTCAGAAGAAGAGTGTAAAAAATTTGACAAAGAAATACGCAACGTAGTTAAAGAGTCAGAAGATTTTGCAAAAAATAGTAAAGAGCCAGAAATTGATGAATTATACAACGATATTTATAAATAAACCTTATATCGCAACAAGCCATTATATTCAAGAAAAAAAGCTAAATTTTTGGGACAACTGAGCCATGGCAATGCTTATATTTTTTTCCTGAATTACACGGACATTTTTCATTTCTGGATACATTAAAAAAATTCTCTTTTGCAAAAAAGCCTGAGTTACTTGTTGTATAGTTATCTGCTAACTTAAAATGTGCTAAACGATGCATAGTAAGTTCTCTCCATTTTTCAAGCATTAACTCAAACATTAAAAAGGCTTCACGTTTAAATTCACTTAATGGATCTTTTTGACCTATTGCGCGCAAACCAATGCTTTGTCTTAATCTTTCTATAGTTGAAATATGTTCGCGCCATAAATGATCAAGTGTCATAATCATCACTTGTTTTACTATCGTATTCCATAAATTAGTTGTACCGTGACTGTTGAAATACCTCTCCTGTTCAATAAAAAATTCTGTTACATTTTTATTTGTATAATTTAGTGCATCTTGATTACTTGACAGACTCTTTAGGTAGTCACGATCCAAAGTGAGTCCATACCTCTTATAAAACTCACTTATTATTTCTTCAATATAGTCCTCATAGTAACCATTCTGAACTATTTTCTTTATTATGCTTTCATTAACTTCACTATATACTTCAAGTAAATCATAAGTTTTATCATTTAAGATGCTGTTTCTCTGTTCAAAAATAACTTTACGTTGATTGTTGATTACATCATCAAATTTAATTAAAGATTTTCGCACATCATAATTCCTAACCTCAACTTTTTTCTGTGCTTTTTCTAGAGCTTTATTAATCCATGGATGATGAATAGCTTCGTTATTATTTAATCCTACTTTTTGTAAAAAATTTCTCATTCTATCCGAACCAAATATTCTTAATAAGTCATCTTCTAGTGATAAGAAAAATTTAGACATTCCAGGATCACCTTGTCTTCCAGAACGACCGCGCAATTGATCATCTATTCTTCTACTTTCATGCCTTTCTGTACCAATAACACACAGGCCCCCTGCTTTTATTGCAATTTCTTTATCTTTTTGTACTCTTTCAACTATTTTCTGAATTGCCTTTTCATCCCCATCTTTTGTTTTACTAAGTTTTGCGATCATTTCAGCATTACCACCAAGCTGAATATCCGTTCCTCTTCCTGCCATATTAGTTGCTATGGTAATATTACCCGGAATTCCTGCTTGTGCAATTATATAAGCTTCTTGCTCATGATAACGAGCATTTAATACTGAATGTTTTAGTGAATGACTGTGTAATAATTCAGAAAGTTTTTCTGATTTTTCAATACTAACCGTACCAACAAGTATTGGCTGAAGACGATCGTGGCATTCTTTTATAAATTTTAATACTGCGTGGTATTTTTCTTTTTCAGTACCATAAATTTCATCATTTAAATCTAATCTTTTCACAGGTACATTAGTTGGAACTTTGACTACATTTAACCTATATATATCACGAAATTCTTCAGCTTCTGTTGCAGCGGTTCCTGTCATACCAGAAAGTTTATTATACATACGAAAATAATTTTGAAATGTTACTGAAGCTAGAGTTTGATTTTCATGCTGAATTTCAAGATTTTCCTTAGCTTCAAGTGCTTGATGTAGACCATCAGAATATCTCCTACCCTCCATCATGCGTCCAGTGAACTCATCAATAATGATTACCTTACCTTTCTTTACGATGTAATCTTTATTAATTACAAATAATTTATGTGCACGTAGTGCTTGATCTATATAGTGAATCATTATCAAATTATTTGTATCATAAAGTGAAGAATCTTCTTCAATTAAGTGATACGATTTCAATAACTCTTCTACATGTGAAATACCCTCATCTGTTAGAAACACTGATCTATTTTGCTCATCTAATTCATAATCATTAGTTTTTAATTTAGTAACTATTTTATTAATATATTTGTATACTTCATGATTGTCTTCAACTTGACCAGAAATAATAAGTGGTGTGCGGGCTTCATCAATTAAAATGGAATCAACTTCATCTACTATTGCATAGTTAAAGCCTCTTTGGACCATATCATTCGAATTAAATTTCATATTATCACGCAGATAATCAAAGGCTAATTCATTATTAGTTGAATAGACAATATCAGCACTATAAGCTTGTTTTCTTTCTTCATCTGTTAAATTATTTGTAATAAATGCAACGGAAATACCAAGTGAATTATATAACTTGCTCATCCATTCTGTATCTCTTTGTGCAAGGTAATCATTCACAGTTACTACGTGTACACCCTTACCTTCTATAGAGTTAAGATATGCAGCTAAAGTTGCAACAAGTGTTTTCCCCTCACCTGTTTTCATTTCTGCTATCATACCATTATGGAGTACTATTCCTCCAATTAATTGAACATCAAAGTGCCTCATATTAAGAAATCTTCTTGAAGCCTCTCGTACAACAGCAAATGCAGGTACAAGAATATCGTTTAATGTTTCCCCATTTTCCAGTCTTTGCTTAAATTCTTGAGCTTTGTCGAATATATCCTGATCAGACAAGCTTTGCATTTCTGGCTCTAATTCATTTATACGCTTAACTATTTTTCTAAATGGTTTTATTGTTCTTGTTGATTCAGTTGATCTTCTTATAATACAGAGCGATATTATAAAAATAATAAGTGTAACAGCAGCTAATGATATATATATGGAACTTTGCATGAATTGATAAATATCGATTTAACGCCTTATTATATTACTAATCTCCTTTTACAGCAATCTTCATACTTTGTTTTTTGCCCTACCCCGTTCTTACTACCCCTATTTGTTCTTTATTATTACAAACTTCTTTTAAAACCCTGCACTCTGACTAATGTGCTCTTCTCTTGTATGCCGTTTGCCTCCTCCTTACCACCCCTATCAGATTAATTACAGTTCATATTTTTCTCTAAGTTATATATTAATTAATATATTAGTAATATATATGTTTTAGCATTTATAACTATATCATTTATGGAGTTTAATATGTCTAAAGAAGCTAATACTACGTCATATATTAATAAAGTATACTCTCATGCATTATACCCTTACGACATTAGTAGTTTTAAAAAATCAAATTATAAAGATTATGAATATGATGAAGACGATAATACTTTCGTATCCCAATATGTGTATGATTATGATGATTATAATAATAATGATGATTATTTCTAATCATTTTATCATTACTAGAGATTCTACTTGTATACTTGGTGATTACTTTTTCTATAGATTCAAATATTTCTATTACAAGTTTGAAAAAATAAAATTTTATTATATTTTTTTTCATAAAGGTTTTTTGTTCAAAGAATTTAGAACAGAATAGATTTTATTGCTAATTACTATTATTTCAATTCATGATAAAAAAATCATGATATTATGTTTTGGAAAATATATACTACTTGTAATAAATTCACGAAATTTATGTTAATTTTGGAAATTGTTTTACTAAAATCTCTAAAATTTGTACCATATTTAGTGCTGCACCTTTACGTAAATTGTCAGCTACTACCCACATGTTTATTCCGTGTTCCACGGTATCATCTTTTCTAATGCGTGACACATATACAGCATCTTCTTGCACAACATCAATTTGAGTTGTATATCCTCCATCATCGCGTCGATCATATATTAAAACTCCTTTATCTTCAGCTTTATCGAGTATTTCATATACTGCTTCTTCTGAAATAGGTTCATGAAATTCTATATTAACTGATATTGCATGACCAAC
Source organism: Wolbachia endosymbiont of Chironomus riparius (assembly GCF_918315375.1). NCBI lineage: Bacteria > Pseudomonadati > Pseudomonadota > Alphaproteobacteria > Rickettsiales > Anaplasmataceae > Wolbachia > Wolbachia endosymbiont of Chironomus riparius. Next base: position 531,546 of record NZ_OU906733.1, on the reverse strand, counting down.
AAATACAGGCACTCTTACACAAGTTGCAGAGACTTTTATATCTTCTCCTAAAATCTTTTTTGTTTCTTCCCGCATTTTCCACTCTTCTTTTGTATAACCATTTTCCATAAAATTTCCTATATGAGGAATGCAATTAAAGGCTATCTGTTTAGGAAATACCTCAGACTTTTTGACTTCGTTCATAAACATTTTTTTTGTTTGATTATATAGTTCATCCATAGCTATTTTACCTACACCAGAGGTTGATTGGTAAGTAGAAACGACAATTCTCTTCACTTTTGCATGTTGGTGTAATGGATGTACTGCGAGTAGCATTTGTATTGTAGTACAATTAGGATTAGATATTATGTTATGATTCTTATATTCTTTAATTTTCTCTTGATTAATTTCTGGAATAATTAATGGCACATTTTTCTGCATTCTAAAACAAGAAGTGTTATCTATTACAATACATCCTGATTTTGTAGCAATCGGTACATATTTTTCAGAAACATAAGATAAGGAACAAAAAATCGCTATATCAACTTCAGCGAAGTTATAACCTTCAAGGCATAATACTGCTAATTCCTTATTACCGAAGCTTACTTTTTTTCCTGTTGATTTTTTTGATGCAAGTGGAATTATGGAATTGATAGGAATTTTTTTACTATTGTGAAAATCAGCAAGTATACCAAGCACTTCATGTCCTACCTTTCCAGTAGCCCCGACAACAGCAATTTTATATCCCATTTATTAAATCTATAAATCTAAGTTTATATTATATGTATTTTATTGATTAAGTTTACAACTATTTTCATATTACCATTAATCATACATCTGTTTAATAACTATACATCTTTTCATTCCCGATAAATCGTATACATACTCTTTAAAAATTAATCCATATGAATTTACTAATTTATTGATATTATTTTGATCTTGGCCTATTTCTAATATAGCAATTCCATTTTTTCTTAGATATTTTTTTAAAACTGAAAAAATACTAAGGTAACAATATAAACCGCTAGTACCACCATCAAGAGCAATTCTTGGCTCTTTTTTTACTTCAATTTGTAGATTTTTTAATGTTGTTCTTCTAATATAAGGAGGATTGCTAATTACAAGATCAAATTTCTCTTCACATTTTGTCCATGAATTTGGAAATATTTTAGCTCTACCAAATAAATTATGTTTTTTTATATTCTTACAAGCAATTCTATATGCTTTAAAACTCTTCTCAAAACCGATTCCTATAGCATATTTATATTCATTTAATACAGATATTAATAAACAACCCGTTCCAGTTCCTAAATCTGCAATTTTTAATTTTTGTTTTTTATTTTTGTAATATTTTAATACTGTTGATACTAGTGTTTCACTATCTGGTCTTGGATCTAAAACATCCTGACTCACTATAAAATCATTACTCCAAAATTCACGTTTACCTATTATATGAGATATTGGATGCTTTTCTGATCTTTTATTTATCAACTGCCAAAATAGATTTTCTTTATAAATTGGGACTAAATTAGTATTGTTTATCACTATAAATGATCTTTCTACATTAAGTACATGCTGCATAATTATTTCGCAGTCAAGATACGCTGTATCGATACTATATAAAGATAAAAATTTTGCTCCTTCTTGAATCAAAGAATTGATAGTTTTCATTTGAAGTAATACTTTAACTATTAATTTTTGATCAAAAACTCATTGAAGTAAATAAATTATGCATTAAATTACTTTAATATAAGATTAACTGTAGCTATTACCTTAACTTTTAACGCAATAACACTGAAGCAAATTTATATATTACTTTAACTAAAATAAGCTTTTTAAAATGTTAACATTAAACTTGCTCCAGATATATGTATCAAATAGTAAAATATTTATATTATCTGGTGATCTGTGCCAAATAAGACATCGTGATCACTTATCTCTTTAATATTTACACTAAATTGTTCCATCTCTTTATTCTCAATACCTGCGCTTCTTGCTTGTTTATACATATCACTCTTAGCATTACCCATATTATATAATTCTACTATAGGAAGATCTTTTAAAGTTTCTTCACTGATATACTCTTCCAAATCACTACCCTTTATCACATCTGAAACCTTTTTAATAAAATCTCTCACTAAATCTTTTTGTATTTTTAGTGTAATTATCATATAGTCTCTGATATTTTCTGTTAAAGTTTTTTCATATTTTGTACATTTTTGAATATGAAAATCTATTTCATCTGTAATTTTATTAGCTTCTGTGATTTCTCTCTCTATTTCTTTATTATTGTGATCTAAATTATTTTCCTTATCTATAATTTTTTTTAAACCTATTTTGAATTTAATCAATTCACCAGTAAATTCATGTAGATACTTTTTTTCAACCAATAACTCATGTATTTTGTTAGGTACTAGCTGCATGATTTTTGAAAAGCTTACTTTATCTCTAGAAAAAAGATCAAGTTCTTTAGCTAAGTCATCTTTTTCATTTATCATCTCTAGCATAGGATGTTTTTGTATCATTTTTTCTTCTTTTTGTTCTTGTTTGTGAATCTTATTCTGTATGTTCTGCTCTATTTCATTGATCTTTTTTATCATATCATTTATCGCTTTTGTTTTTTCTTTACTGAGATGTTTTGTTTCTTTCATATACTTTGCTAGCTTATAACCAAGACCAACTATTAATACTAACGTTAAAGCTCCTGCTACCCATCCCGCTATAGGAATAGAGTCCTCTGCAACTTCTATAGAAACTTCAGCTCCTAACTCTGCTGATGTTTCAATTATCTCTGCTCCTACTTCAGATTCTTCTGTTACAGCAGTTTCTGCAGCTTCAATTGACTCTACTCCACCTTCTAATTCTGCACCATATCCTTCTCCAACCGCACTAAATTCAAATGTTTCTGATTCTCCTACTTGTGAGTTTTTTGCTACTTCACTTTCAATTTCCGAACTACTTTGCAAAGCATTATTTTGACTAGGTTCTTCATCAAAAAATCTGCGTCTCGTAAATCTTCGCTGAAAATCTTCTAACTCTTCTTGATCTGTAGATGGCTGCTGTGATTGAAAGTAATCTAGAGGTGAAGGTGGTACCGGAGCTGCTGGTTGTTGTGCTGATATTTCAATCATCCTTCTGGAAGCTCTGAATTTATTACTGGACCTTCTAATGGATCTTCTAATGTTTGTAAACTTTTTATTTCTTCGGGTGGAACTATTGCTTCCCTTTTATTTCTGACCTTATATTCATTTTGCTTTAAAATTATTTCACTCATATATAATACTCTCTCGAAAAAAGTAATTTATATGATAAAAAAATAAAAATAGATTAAATTCTAAAATAATAATATTTATATATTAATATAAATATACAGTGACTTTAACTAAAATTAAAAGCGAATAAAAATCTATCTTAAAATCCCTCCGATATCTTTTACTGAATTAATTACCATATTTGATTCTTTTTGAATTTCTTCTTCAGTTAAAGTATGAGTTGAAGAACAGAAAGTAATTGATAATCCCACCGAAACTTTATTGGATTCTATGTTACTCCCACTGTATATATCAAATACTAAAACTTCTGTGATTAACTTCGAGCTTTTTTTCAATATGCTAATTATATTACCTATTTTTATATTCTTATTCATTATGAATGCAAAATCACGTCTTGTGCTTTGGTACTTGTAATCGACAAATTTTTGTTTGCTGAGGGGTAAGTTTTTTATATTTTCTAAAATTACTTCGAAGCCCATGACTTTTTGCTCAATATCAAATAAACTTGCTATATGAGGGTGTAATTCTCCAAAGTAGCCTAATATTTTATTTTTAAAGGAAAAAACACCTGACTTTCCTGGATGGTAATATTTTTTATCTGTTTGTTCTACTATGGTTAGATTGTCACAACTAACATTAAAAACTTCTAAAACCGATAAAAAATCAGCCTTTACATCAAAAACATCTACTTCTCTATTAATATTATAAATACTCCTTGGTAAGTTATTTCCTGATCTTATTCCACTTAAAATATATTTAGGTTGACTTATAGTGGTTTCACTATCATATACCGGCCCAATTTCAAAAATTGCAAGATCAGATACTCCATGAGCTATGTTTTCAGCAACAATCTGCAATAAATTCGGCACAATACTTGGCCTCATAATGTTAAAATTATTATTAAAAGGGTTTTCAATGGTAAATAACTTATCCATATAACCAAACTTTTCTGCTGTTATATCATTCATAAATGACCAAGTTAATACTTCATGAAACCCTCTACTCGACATTAAGGTGCGTACATCATCATGTATGCTAGTTACAACTTCAGGGTTACTAATTAATGGTTCTTCTTTTATCTTTTCATAACCATATATTCTTACCACCTCTTCAACCAAATCAGCAGATATTGTTACATCTGATCTCCAACTAGGAACATGTACTCTCCAATTAGAATCAGTTTTTTTATCAATATTAAATCCTAGTCTTATTAAAATGTTGAATATTTCATCAGATAATATGGATACACTTCCGAATGTATTTACATCTTGATAATTAAAATCGATACAGCTATTTTTCTTATCTAAATTACCAGCAGATAATACATCTGAAACTTTGCCACCACATAAGTCTATAATCATTTTAGTTGCAAGATTTAACCCAGAGATAACGAAACCTGGATCAATAGCCCTTGCAAATCGATAGCTGGATTCTGTTGATATATTCAATTGTCTTGAAGATTTCATTACTGAAACTGAGTCAAAATAAGCAGATTCTAAAAAAATATTCTTAGTTTCAAGAGAGCACTCACTGTATTTTCCACCTATCACTCCAGCAATCGCATGTATTTTATTATTATCAGAAATAACATTTATATTTTTATTCAGAAAATATTCTTTTTCATTTAAGGCGCAAAATATTTCTTTATCATGGACCTTTCTTGCTGTAAGTGTTTTATCTATTTTATTCGCGTCGTATACATGCATTGGCTGACCAAATGATATCATAATATAATTTGCGATATCTACCACTGCAGAAACTGAACGCATTCCTATCGACTCAAGTTTATCTTTTAACCATTTTGGGCTTTCTTTATTTTGTATATTGGAAATATATCTGCCGCTAATAAAGCTTTCATTATCGGCAACTTCAACATTTATAGAAGAATCTATCTCATTGTTAATTTCTGGAAAAGTTAGAGTTTTTAGAGTGCCAATTTTAGTTGCAGCTAAATCTCGAGCTATTCCGTATATATTTAGACAATCTCCACGATTTGGAGTGATATTAACATCAATAATAGAGTCGCAATTAAAAAATTTTTCTCCCACTTGATAATTATCAGAAAGCTTTATAATTCCTTCACTACTTTCCTTAGTTAAAGCTAACTCAGAAGTAGAACAAAGCATTCCTTCACTTAATACGCCTCGCATTTTTATAGGCTGAATTGTGAAAGTACTTTTCGGTAAAGTGCTACCCACCGAAGCAAGTACTGTCTTCATATTATTTTCAACGTTACTTGCTCCACAGACTATTTGTAGAGTTTTACTGCCGTCATATACTTTACATAATTTTAATTTATCAGCATTAGGGTGAGGAAGTACTTCCAATACTTCTACGACAATAAATCCAGCCAAAGCTTCATTATCAATCACGTTTTCTACTTCTAATCCTATAGAAGTTAATTTATCAGTAATTTCTTTTAAACAAGCATTCGTTTCCAGGTAGTCAAGTAACCAAGATAATGTGAATTTCATCAATTTTAAAAAATATAAAAGTCTATTGTAATACAAAATACAATTCTTTTAAAGTGTACTATGACGTAGAAATAGACTTCATATTTATTTTTATAATATGCAAGCCTATTTCGCATTGCTACTTCATTCTTTTGTTATGAACCATTAGGTGATGTTTCATTAACAAGAGAAAGCTTCCTAGAAAATTTCACAAATTTTAATTCATGATCATCTAGAGAAAGGCCTTCAATCTCTCCTATCTCGTCAAAACTTTTTCTCCCGAATAAAATGCTAATATTATAGTGGCTTTCATCCACTACTTTACCTAATGTTTTATAACAATCAACATATTGATTGAGAGACTCTTCTATAATTTTAACATCTTTTTTTTCTGGACTCAGTACAAACATCGAATTATTCCAAGCTTCACTTGTACCTTTTAAAGAAAAAATGCCATTATTTAGCGTCATATCATCAACGTGTCCATCAATAATTGAAATATTAACCTTATAACGCAAACCTACCAACTCTTCAATCGTTTCCATACAAACACCGCTGTGATCATATAAGTGCATAGCAGCTCGCAAAGATTGACCAGCAACCTCCATTATACCATCGCAGGAATCACAATGTTGATTTTTGTTGTTGACAACAAACCACTGGTGATTTTTGTTGTCGATAACAAACCACTCTTCTAGTGGTAAATTAGGATCAGTAAAATCTATTCCATTCATGTTTTACCTCATACTAATTAACAAATAGTTAACTAAATTATAATTAAAGTAAGATATTAAGTCAATTATTTATATTCTTAATATTTGGTTGATTTGTATAGAATTTAGCTAATTTGAACCCAAGATTCTATCTTGGTACTTTTATATTATTAGATAAGGCTTATAATATTCTATATCTAACAGAAAAAACCCTCTTTTCCATCATACAAGTACAATTTTTCCATTTTTATAACATCAAAATTATTTTCCTCTAATTTTGTAAGTATGCTATTCATATCATTGTTTGTAATACTTTGTTTTTCATCATTTTTCATTAACCTGCAAGTTACTTGATCACTAAGATATTCTGAATTACCTGGCCAAACTACAAGACCTTTTGAGTATATTGATGTAACTTGGATTGTATTAGATTTAAAAAGATTTACTACTTGTTCAAAATTACTATCTTTGCTCCAAGAAAGTGTAATATCACTACCTACTAGTTCTTTAATTTTATAATCTTTTATATAATCATTTTGTACTTCGCAGGTTATCTTTGAACTCACAGATTCATTAATTATAAGTTCAGATAGTATATTCGGTTTTTTGCCCAAATTATTTATAACTTCTTCTGCAAATTGATTGGTGGTTGCTTTTCTTTTGCTTGTTTTATCACTATATAAATCAGCAGTATGTATACCATCTTCAAGAGTTTTTAACCACGCATCATAAATCAATTTTGCAGTATTAGATTGACCTATATATATTAACATCTGTACTGTAGCATTTAAAAGTCCGGAAGGATTAGCAATATTTTTCCCTGCAATATCAGGAGCAGAGCCATGTACTGCCTCAAACATAGCATATTTATTTCCGATGTTACTGCTCCCAGCTAATCCAATAGATCCTGAAGTTTGTGCTACAATATCTGATAGTATATCGCCATACAAGTTCTCTGTAACGATAACATCAAAATTCTCTGGTTCTGTTGCAACTTTTGCCATTCCAATATCAACTATATAATGTTCTGCTTGTACATCTGGGTAGTCTTTTGCAACATAATCAAATGCTGCATGAAATGCACCATCTGTCATTTTCATAATATTATCTTTAATCAGGCAAGTGACCTTTTTTCTATTGTGTTTTTTTGCATACTCAAAAGCATATTTACATATTTTTTCTGAACCAGAACGGGTAATGATTTTTGTACACTGATAAGAATCACCTGTTAGTCTATACTCTATTCCAGTATATACATCTTCTTCATTTTCACGTATTACGATAATATCGAATTTGCCAAATTTATTTTTTATAATAGGAAAATATGATATACACGGTCTTATATTTGCATACAACCCAAGTTTTTTTCTTAACGCAACATTTAAACTTTTGTGACCCTTACCTTGTGGAGTGGTTGTAGGAGACTTTAAGAGTATTTTTGTCCTTTCAATAGATTCCCACCCACTAGGAGAAATTCCATGAGACCACTCTTTGTTATAAATACGCTCACCTATTTCTATAATTTGGATTGATACTTTTGCTTCTACTTCACGGAGTATTGATAATACTGCTTCCATTATCTCTGGACCGATACCATCGCCATATGCAACTGTAATTGGTATAGACATATTTTTCCTTTAAGAATTAATGTCTTCATGTTAATACAAATAATACAGGTCGTCAATTTTACGATTATTTAATATCTGCATAATATAATAGATGTGAAGAACAAAAAGTAATTGTTTGGCAAGAAATAATATGAATGATACTGAAGTAAAATATGCAGGAGTAACTAGACGTACTATAGCAGCTACAATTGACAGGTTTTTCTGGGTTATTGTTACTGAAGTTTTTTCTTGGTTCACTTTTCTTGTATTATCTAATAACAATAACATTTATGATCATTTCTTTACTGCAAACGTACAAATAAGTTTGTTTTATATAAGTATGTTTTACACAATAAACTTATTTGTAGTATTGGAAATATTAATGATAACAAGATTTGGTGGTACTCCTGGACAATTGTTATCTGGTATTCGCATAAAAGATGAAAGTACATTTAAAAATATTACTCTAGCAAAATCGACAATCAGGTGTATTTCAAGAGAAGTTATTTTGAATATTATTTTTCTTTTAGCTAGTAGTATTTCTGGGCTGTTTATAGGGTTAATACCCTTAATTGTAATATTTGCAATATTTGACCGACGCAAGAAGTTTTTTCATGATAGAATTGCTAAAACAGTTGCAATAGTTTACAAAGCTAAAAATTAATATTTTTTGTTTATAATATTGAATGATGTCAAGATAAGGACTAATTTCTCATCAATGATGCATGTTAACTTTTTACTCTCGCTAGAATCAATTATTCTATATATCTATTTTACTAAAGACTAATTTACCTTCTATAACTTTACATTAACCTTAACAATGTCTTTAATGCTTAACATACTAGGTGTAGTATTAGGAACAAAAACTTTATTTATCATTAAATTACTTTTTTATTAAAAAAATAATTGATTAATATATAATATATATTAATTTAAAAACCAGACTCAATTTTATTGAGGTTGTGAATTATGAAAAAAAATTAGAAAATAATGAGAATACCCCATTTCATGGAAAATTAATTGTAGGATTAGATAATATGTATCGTGCTGAGCAATTTAATCCATGCGTAAGGGCTGTTTTACCTTATACATGTACACTACGTATGATGCTTGGAATTTTATACGACGGCTTATTTAAAGAAAGAAATTTTGGTAATAGTAGCTACAAAGAAGTGATTAATTATTACAGTAACGATACTATAGCTAGAAATGAGAGGTCAGATAGCAAAATTAGTATTTCATTTGTTGAGAAAACAGGAGAAAAAACTCATTCCAGATAATAAAGAATGTATGCAGGTTACCTGAATTTGCATAGATTCTTTTTTTTATAGCTAGTAAGGATCTGTGCATCTCTTTCTATTTTCTTATATAATTTTTTGTGCACTTCTTCTACAATTTTCTCTTTATTTATATTTCATACAAAAAGTATATTTATTTACAATCATGCTGTTAAAATAGAACTCTGAAAAGTTTTTCTATATAATTCAACTCTTTCACATCATTCATTGCATAAAGTGGTATAATTTTTCGTTCAGTACCCGATATCTCTACATGAAGCTTTCCTACTTCTTGATCCTTTTTTATTGGCGCAGGTATCATATTTGTATATTCAATTCGTACCTTAACTTTATCATACAAATTACGATTATATGTTATAACAACATCGTTCTTAACTGTAATAGGTAGTTTTTTATCTTTTCCATTTAGAATATCAACTTCTTCAACAACATATCCCTTGGTAAAGATTTTTTTAGTAGTAAAATGATTGAAAAAATATTGTACCAATCTTTTTGCTTCTTCTATTCGCCCTTTTTCAGTGCTAAGACCATTTATAATAATAAATATTCTTCTATTATCACGTTGTGCTGATGCAGCAATCCCGTAACCTCCAGCATTTGTATTACCAGTCTTTAAACCATCAACCCCAATATCGTAAGAAAGTAGAAGATTTTTGTTTTTTTGTATAACTTCGTTGTATTCAAAGTTCTGTTCTGAAAATAAATAGTAATACTCAGGAAAATCAGTAAAAATTCTTTTTGATAATATTGCTAAATCTCTCGCACTCATAAAGTGACCTTCATCTGGCCATCCGCTTGAATTGACAAAATGACTATTATTAAGATTTAATCTTTGCGCTATATCATTCATTTCAATCACAAAATCCTCTTCTGATCCTGCAACACCTTCTGCTAGAGTTATACATGCATCATTACCTGAAGCTATAATAATCCCTTTTAATAGATCATTGACTGTAACAAATTGACCTTCTCTTAAGAACATAGAAGATCCTTTTCTTTCCCATGCTTTTTTACTCACTTGAAATTTATCTTCCATGTTAATTACTCCAGCTTTTAAATAATCAAAAGCTACATATAGAGTCATTAATTTGCTCATAGAAGATGGAATCATTTGTTCATCAGCATTATTCTCAAATATAAATGATCCCGAAGATAAATCTAAAACTACCGCTTGTTTTGCTTTTGTTCTAAAGTGATATGCGTGTAAGTGATAAGGAAGCACTAAAGCCAAAAGCAAAATTATGAATTTGCTTAACATGTTTATAATTTAAAATGTATATTGTACTCATTAACTTATGATTTTATAAGACTTTTTCAATAAAATTATTTTTTAATAAAAAAACTGAGGGTTTAATATGTATCATGTTCTTAAATATGAAGGCTATGTACCGAAGATAGATAATAGTGCATTTATAGCTGGTGGTTCATACATTATAGGTAAGGTTGAGATAGGAAAGGATTCAAGTATCTGGTTTAACTGTGTATTAAGAGGGGATGTTGGGTCAATAACAATAGGTAATGAAACAAATATTCAAGATGGTACAGTAATTCATGTAGATCGAAACGTTGGTGGTGATACAATTATTGGTAATATGGTAACTGTAGGACATTTTTGCGTTCTACATGCATGTAAAATACACGATAAAGCATTTGTTGGAATGAGTTCTACTATCATGGATCACGCTATTGTTGAACCTGAAGCTATGGTCGCTGCTGGGTCTCTAGTTACAGCAGGAAAAGTAGTAAAAAGTGGAGAAATATGGGCCGGTAGGCCAGCAAAGTTTTTCAAAAAAATGGCTAAAGAAGAAATAAAACATATTGAGGAATCAGCAAAAAACTATGTATTATTAATGAAAGATTATATCTTGCAATCTTACTAAATACTCTAACTAAAATCTTTGAAGAGGTTATTCCTGACCAATCAGAAAAGATATCTAAAAAGACAATGGAAAATGATTTTCCAAAAGGGAAAAAGACAAATGTTCACGTTACACTAGCAATTGAGTTTGAATCATGAGTTGTTTATATATAAAGTAGGGCTTGAATTTTTATTCGATAATTAATAGACTATATGTAAACGTTCTTTTAGTTTGTTATGTTAACTTCAATACACATAAACAATAATTCTAGTCTTACACAATACATTGCTAGTCTGAAGAGTTTTCCAATACTTTCTCATGAAGAAGAAATACAACTAGCAAAAAATTGGTGTGAACATAAAGATCTTTCTTCTGCACATAAATTAATTACTAGCCATTTAAATATGGTAGTTAAAATTGCCATGAAATTCAAAAATTATGGACTATCTCTTATGGATTTAATTATGGAAGGAAACATTGGTCTAATGAATGCAGTTAAAAAATTCAATCCTGATCTCGGTTTTAGATTTTCGACTTATGCAGTATGGTGGGTTAAAGCTTCAATGAAGGATTTTATATTAAGGTCATGGTCTTTTATAAAAATTGGTACCACACAAGCACAACGAAAATTGTTCTTTAGCTTACGTAAAATAAAGAAAAGAATTCTACAATATTCAAATAGAGAATTACTAAATAATGATGAGGTAAAAGCAATATCTAACGAATTGTCTGTTTCTGAAGAAGATATTATGCAAATGAGCAATCGTTTGATTTATAAAGATTTATCGTTAAATGAGAGAATAAGCAATGATTCTACAACAGAATTACAGGATATTATTCCACATAATTCTCTAAATCAGGAATTAATCTATCAAAAAAATGAAGAAAGAGAAATAAGAGAGATCATGTTGAAAAATGCACTAGCAAATTTAAATGAAAGGGCTAGAGATATTTTTATAAGTAAGTATTTATCTGAGGAACCTAAAACATTGGAGGAACTTAGTAAAAAATATCTTGTTTCAAGAGAGAGAATAAGGCAGATTGCTGAACAAGCGATGACAAAAGTCAGACAATATATAGAATCACAAAGTTCAAGGCTTAAGTTAAATGCGTAGTTTTTTTATAATTTTATTCTTCTCAACTAGCGTCTTTGCATCTATTAGTGATGTTAAGTTAAGAGAAAAATATAAAGACTGGATTGTATATACCGCATTAGAAGATGGGGAGAATATATGTTATGTTGTATCTTACCCTAAAAAGAAAAGTGAGAATTATATAACTGATCGAAAATCTTATGTAATGGTGAGTTACGTTGATGAAAAGTTAGATGAGGTGAGCGTAACTTCGGGTTTTAAATATGATAAAGAGCCTATAATTCTTAATATAGATAGCAAAATAAAATATAAATTGTCTATAATAGAGGGAAATCTTGCATGGGCTGAGAGTACAAAAGTAGATCAAGAGTTGATTTTAAAAATGAAGCAAGGATTATCAATGGTAGTATCTGGAAAAAAACAAGCAATAAAAGTTGATGATACTTACTCCCTTCTTGGATTTCAGAGTGCATATAGAAAAATGCATGATCTATGCAACAAGAAGTGAATTTTTTATTAAGAGAGAAATCCTGATGGGAGTGTTAAAAGTTTATCAAGCGCAGTAAATCAAATAAAAAGCGAAGGAATGTATTGTGTAAGATAATTTTGTTTGTATGTATTGAAGTTAACATAATAGACTAAAAAAAACACCTATATATGACTATGGAATAAAAATTAAATTTCTTTAACCACGCCTAATTTAAACTCAATTACTTTAGCAATATCTGTCTATTTTTCTGCACGGAGTAAATAGACCTATTTTGAAACTAGAATAAAGTCAAAAAGGGATTAGTTTTGGAGCAAGAGAAAATGAAATACGAAAAAGTGAAAGAGCTAGAAGAAGAGACATTTGATCGATTCAGTGGAGTAAAAAAAGCAACATAAAAAAAATGGCAGAGATTTTATGGGAAGGAAAAGAAGATAAAAGGTGGTAGGAAAACAAGCTGAGCGAGGAGAATATTCTACTTATGGTATCAGAATATCTCGGGGAATATAGGACATATCGCGCAAAGTTATGAGTAAGCGAAAGCACAGTGTACAAAATCTGTAAAGTGTGTGGAAGACACTTTACAGATTTTGCGTTACCAGGACGAAAAGAACTGCTGCGATATGGGATTAGTAAGCATCAGTTCACACTTTAATAATTTTTAAATTAGCCGTATTTCTTTATCTTTCAAATGAAGTCATGTGTTTCACTTGGTAAACTGGGGTTTGTTTTATCTAGAGAGATATTGCCACTTACGCCGTCTACATTACCATTATTAGAATAATTCCAATATTCATAACTTTTTCCTGCTAATTTCCAATCATTAGGTATTTTAGGTTCTTTATCATTCGTCCAATAAGCATCCCAAAGATGGTAATTAGAAAAATTATATTTTTCTTGTGTATAATACTTATCCCAAATGCTTGGTGAAGTATATATTATAGGCTCAAATCCTTCTTGTTTTAATATTGTGAACAAAGATTGAAGATTTTCAGCTCTTTCATCATTGGTATGCTTTGTAGGATCATCACATTTTGCCTTTTGTCCTCCACTACAAATACCAGTTGAAGCGCTAACAGCTAATTTATCAGTTTTATAATCAAAATTTGCTCCTGATAAAGTTTTTTTGATATTTTCAGCTTGATCTTCAGGAGTAGAAGTCATTCTAAACACATGAAAAGCTCCAGAGTCAATTTCATTTTCCTTCATTCCTTGAAAATTTTTTAAAAATTTACTATCTTGAAAAGTTGCTCCTTCAGTTGATTTTGCAAATGCAAAATCTATATCACTTTTACAAACTTGTGTCCAATCAATTTCAGCATTATGATGAGACACATCAATTCCTTTTTTCATACGTTACCTATATAATCAATGAATCGTTATAATACAGTCAAAAAGTAAAAATATTACTAACCATTTTGTACTATTAAGTTCTATGAATGGCTGTGGTAACAGCTACAATAATTATTTTCTTATATAACAATAGTTATAAACCTATTTTGGAGTTATTACGGGAGTTCTCATATTCTCGCTTTGTTTGCTCAACCCAACTTTCACCTGAAAGATACCTTCTGGTATTGCCAAAAATATTCTGAACCATACCTATAACCATACAATTAAGTTTACTTACTAGCTTGGAAGGATGATAAAAAAAAGACACATCATTACTTGATTGAAAATCTCTTTCTTGCATCACATACATAGCCTTATGGTAGCCGTCCATTCGATGCAGGTTTTGTTCTAATACTGGCACTCTCAATTGCATACCTACATGAGCATAACCAGAGAAACCAGGCATTACTGCTGGTACAGGATCTTGTCCATGTTGAGTTACTCTGATAGTTTTTTCTGCTAAAACATCATTATATATTTCGCTAGCATCAAGATCAAAAACTCTTGGATCACCAAAAGTTGCTACATTAATATCGTTAGCATTTTCCGTTTTATTAAGGCATAAAGCGGATATTTTAGCAAGAGCACCACCCATACTATGACCTGTGATATTAATCTTAAGGTCTTTAATTTCTAACTTCTGTTCTTCAGCATTCTTCCTTAGCACTGTATAAAGACTTTTCCATGAAGATTTAAATGCACGATAAAAACCACAATGTACTCTTCCACCTTCAGGTAAAAATTCTGAGGTAGTCAATAATCCATTTAGATCAGAAATAATATCATTCATGCCTTTAGTGCCGTGATAAGCTATCGTCATTTCCTTGCCTTTTTTAAAAACAAAACCAGCAGGAGATGTTTCGTAGTCATTAAAAAATGGAATGATCTCATAACCTTCATTAATAAGTTCAGCTTTAGTTTTGTATCCTTTTTTAGCTAACTCTTTATCGTTATTTCCGTAACTTATTTTACAAAGACTACTCATTTTTAATAAATCTTTTTTATTTAAACCAGAAATCTTGGTAATATTCTCACCCGTTTGAAGACAAGATAAAGAAATATTTATTTCATTTGGATCAGGGGGAGTTATAAATTCTAAACTATATTCGTCTGTTTCTTTTAAACTCAAAGGACGTGTAGATTCAAAATCATTTGTTATATCATAAAACTCCTCATTTTCTTCTAAATCTGTAGAATTAAGAGTTTCAAGGTCATTTTCTATCTTGGAATTGCTATTGTCTCCTATACGCTGAGAATCATTTTTACTACCTAAACTATGGTCTGAATTTATTTCATTCTTAAACCAATTGCTGAATAAGTTAAAAGCCATATATAAATTACCTCATATATTAATTATATTATAATTATAAATAGATTAATATATTTGTCAACTAAATATAATAATTTTTAAAAAATATTAATTACTTAGTAAAAATATTGTAGCCAAACCAAGGAATATCAAAGCTGAAAGAATATCAGTTGTTGCTGATGTTAAAATTGAAGATGAGACAGCAGGATCAGATCTTAAACGATTTAATATTATGGGAATAAAAGCTCCAATGAATGTTGCAGTAATTGACATCATAATCATTGAGATGGCAAAAATTGCTTCTATTTTAAAGTCATGAAATCTTATAGCTATTACTATTAATGAAATAGTTGATAGAATTATTCCATTTATCAACCCTATCAAAAGTTCTTTTATAAGTATTCTTTTTGCGTTTTGTTCAGTTAGACGTTTTGTTGCTATTGCCCTAATTGTTAAAGTTACTGTTTGAGATCCAGAATTACCACTCATTGAAGCTATTATGGGCATAATAATAGCCAATATTGTGAAATTCCGTATTGTATGTTCAAAAAATCCAGTCACTATTGAACATATGGTTGCAGCTAAAAGATTAAATAGTAACCATGGAAGTCTTTTTGTTATTGTTTTATATAAAGAGGCGTTTATATCTGTTTGAGATAATACTCCTCCTATTTTTAATGCATCTTCTTCTGTTTCTTGTTGTACTACTTTTATTACATCCTCAATTAAAATTACACCTATGATTTGACCACGCTTATTTACTACAGGAGCTGATAGTAAAGAATAATCTTGAAATATTCTTGCTACTTCTTCTTGATCCACTCCAGTTTGAATGATCTTTATATCTTGACTCATTATTTTTTCTATTACGGTATCGCCTGAATGAGTTATTACCTTATTTAAATTGAGGCTTCCTATGGGTTCTAATTTTGCATTAATAATAAAGATTTGATAAAAAGTTTCCGGTATTTTTTTGTAGTTACGTAAAAATTCTATCAACTGATTTATTGTCCAATAATATGGAGCTATTACCATATCTTTGTGTATTAATCTTCCTGCACTTTCTTCCGGGTATGATAGTAGTTCATTTACTAACTCTTTAGTTTTATCAGGTAAATAGTAAAGTATATTTTCTGCAGACTTTTTGTCTAAGTCTTTCATTATGGTGACTATATCTTCTATATTCAAAGATACTAATAGTTCTGCTGTCTTCTTTATTCCTAATATCTCTGTAATTTCTACTCGTAAGTCTGGTACTACATGTAAAATAGCATTTCTGAGTAAATTCTGGTCAAGAATCTTAATTAATACTTCTCTATGATCATTAATTGAAGTGGATAAAAAATGAGCTAACTGAACGCTATCTATTTTTTTTAGGATATCATAAATCTTGTCAAATTCTTGTTTATCGATTGATTCTATTAAATCATTAACTGTTTTTTGATTCAAGTCGTAGTTAGAATTTTTATCATTATTCATATTTACCCCTTAATTTTTAAAAAGTATTTATATTGTCATAGTTTGATTTTCTTCATTTTCAAAGTATAATAGGATTATTTCAAATTAACTAGTACATGGTAAAAGTTTTATTTTATTTAATATTAATATCAAGTATGTTGAGGCCCAATGAAAACTAATTATGAAATTCTTGAGTATTTTCAAGGTTTGAGCAAGGCTATCTCTATAATCATGGAGTGTCTTTGACATAGAAAAATTAAAATTACGTCTCAAAGAATTGGACTTCCAATCTACGGATGATAATCTATGGCAAGATAATAAAAAAGCACAAGAAATTCTAAAAGAACGCGCAAAGATCAAGAGTGAAATAGAATCATTTTTAAAGCTAGAAAGTGATTATAATAGCAACATTTCGCTAATGAAGTCTGCTGTTGATGAAAATGATGAAGAATTTTTTTCTGAGATTGAAAGTGAGTTAATTAAATTAGAAAAGCTCATTAAATACAAGGAAATGGAGTCTCTATTTACTGGTGAAGCAGATAATAATGATTGTTTTTTAGAAATACACTCGGGAGCTGGAGGTACTGAAAGTAATGATTGGGCTGAGATGCTGATGCGTATGTATATAAGATGGGCAGAAATTCATCACAAATTCAAGGTTGAAGTTATAGAAAAGTTAGATGGTGATTCAGTAGGTATAAAATCTGCTGTTATTAAAATAACAGGAGAAAAATCTTATGGATGGGCAAAAAGTGAAAGTGGCGTTCATAGACTTGTTAGAATTTCACCATTTGATTCAAATGGTAAGCGTCATACCAGTTTTGCTAGTGTAGGAGTAACTCCTGTTATTGAAGATTCTATAAGTGTTGTTGTAGACGAAAAAGATTTAAAAATTGACACTTATCGTGCTTCTGGAGCTGGTGGTCAACACGTTAATAAAACTGACAGTGCTGTAAGAATTACACATATTCCAACAGGTGTTGTGGTTCAATGTCAAAACGGTCGATCTCAGCATAAAAATAAAGACGAAGCGCTTAAATTGCTTAAAGGACGCTTATATCAGATTGAATTAGAAAAGAGAGAACAAAAAATGGCTAAAGAATATGGAGAAAAGTGTGATATAGGTTGGGGTAATCAAATCAGATCATACGTGATGCATCCCTATCAAATGGTCAAGGATTTAAGAACAGGGCATGAGGTGGGAAATATAAATTCTATTTTTGATGGTGACTTAGATTGTTTTACGATAGGAGTATTAATGTTGAAATGTAAAAAAAATAATTAAACATATTGCTTTAATTTAAATTCGCGTAATTCATCCTTTAATTCCAGATATGGGGGCATAGCTCAGTTGATAGAGATTCTGTTTTGCAAGCAGAAAGTTAGCGAGTTGGTTTCTGATTTCACTTACCTTCACCGATTCTATATAATCAACTTTACTATAATAACTTTGCTGTAACATAAAATCAGCCACAGTGGTTTATTTTCACCCATGAAATGTATAGTTTTTTATATAAAATGATTCCATTTTTCTGCAAATTTATAATTTTATATTATTATTAAGTTAATAATAATTGATGATTTATTTAATTAAGTACATTATTAGATAATAATTAAGATTATTTTAATATGCTATCAAATCTTACACCTATAGTTTCATTTTGGATACCAAAAAACGTTGAAGATCTTCTTTCAAACTCTAATATACTTCCTAATACTTTTGAATATCCATATCGCGATAATTTTATCAATTGTGCGAAACAAAACCCAGAAAAGAAAATAGTATTTGTTGCATTAACAGTTGGTTTAACAGAGGAACAAAAAATAAAAGCAAAAAGTATAGAGAAGGAAAGCCCTAACATATTATTCATACCTCTTGAAAACATAAATTTAGGAAAATTTGATTTTCCTATGACGGTAAAAAATAGCGTCATGCTGTTTTCTGATTATTTAAAAAATAGGAATACCATTCCAAAACAAGCGAGACTACCAATTGCCATTGAAATCGATTTAATACGTATTATTTTAGGATTAAAAGGCTGCGAATTTTTGATTGAAGCAGATGTAGATGTAAAAGATTTACCAAGAGAAAAATCAATATTTATCTCCGATTTTGATGTTCTGATACAAGAAAAAATTGAAGTTATGAAATTAAAAGGAGGTATAGCACTGCTTGAAGTATTTAACAGATGTAAACAATTAGAAAACGGTATAGTGGTTGTGCGAAATCCAAAACATGATCTCTTAGTCTCTATTAATGAATTTATAAAATACTTTTTTTCTCAAAAAAAGACTGAAGATTTAAGTGAGATAACTACAGATATGGTATTTAACGCACAAATCATTGCTTTTACAGAATACTTTTCTCTTATCAGCAATGAAGAAACTTCCTGTTATAACTTAGTTGACACCGTAAGAGAAAGTTTAAAAAACAATGAAAAATTAATACTTGAAAAATATGGTTTGGGTCATTATATGGATAGTGTTAATACCTTTCACAGAATGATTAAATCTGGAAAATTTGAATTCAGATATAATGAAAACAAGATAATCACCCATAATAATAAATTTAACAGTACTAACAATTGGCAAGAAAATTTGTACAATACTGAAGCTAAAGAATCAAAGTTAATACAGGCTTTTTATAGTAAAGACGCTACGAATAAAGAAAAAACGCTTGATCTGATACTAAGTAAAGAAGATTTTAAAGACCGCAGATGCCATGAACTTACTGATTATACTAAATTTGCTAGCTATATAGAAAAGGTTTACAAAAATCTATCAAAACACGGTTGTTTTACTGATGTTCAATCAAAAAGTATTATTAATAAAAAACTAGAATGTCTTTTTATTGCATCAGGGTGCATTCACGATAAACTAAACTTTAAAGTTAGAATTCTTGACTGTATTTTGCAAGATGATGGAAATAAAAATTCTCATCACTTGGTAAGCACCTTATTTTCTTTACCTAAAAATAGCTCTTATATTAATAGCTTTACTCTTGAGAAGTTTTTTAACGTCTTGTTAAGATACAATATGTTAAATAATCCCACAGATAGAAATGAACTGTTATGTATGTTAGCATTTAAAGCAGAAGGTTTTCTTAAATGTTTTTCTAAGAATATAAAAGAACTTGCTGAAATAATGGGTGAGAATGATAAATTTACAGAAAAAGATGCTTTTGATGTGATTGGTTGCTCTGTGGATTGGAGAAGTGCAGTAGAATTATCAAAACCTAAAGGAAGTTTACAAAATGTAGAAGCAAGTCGGTCTGAAAGTATAGGTGAAAGAACTTTTACGGTAACTTCGATTGTTTCATAACTAAAGCATTAATGTCGAAATGTAAAAAAATCAATTAAAATATTACTTGCATTTAAACTCGCATAATTTATCCTTTAAGCATAGATATGGGGGCATAGCTCAGTTGGTAGAGCGCCTGTTTTGCAAGCAGAAGGTCAGCGGTTCGACTCCGCTTGCCTCCACCATTCATACACAAAGAACTTATCTCTAAATAATTTTAGCATAGTATAAAAACCTCTATAATATATAACTTTAACCCATTATACATAGGGTTTTTTATACCAAGTTATTCCTTAAAAAATCTCTATATTTTTACATAATAAAACTCTCTGTTTCTCTACAATATAGGGCCTTTCTTGTAAATTTAGAGAGAGTAAAGTAAATAATTAAAATCTTTATCACGCTAAAGACAGACTTTATTCTTTAAATATTTTGTTCAAAATTTGTGAATAAATTTGCTTATCTTATTTGATTTATCAGATGTATTATTTTTTGTCATCGATCTTGTATCTTCTTTTTCTTAAATTTATTACTTAATAATTCTTTTAAGTACTCAAGCATTAGTAGTGTTACATTTACTATTTCCTTTTTATTCTCCTCTTACCGCTACTCATCATTATTAGATATTTTGTTCGCTTCATTGGTACCATATAAATATTGTTTGCTAAAATAGTCTATGCTAATATAGGAAAATTTATATAAATAAGCAGAGGGAATAAATGCCAAGTTTTTTTGATAAGTATACCTCATTTGAAAGTAGGGTTAATGCAGCAATAGATGAAGGTGATGCTAAATTAGTCCAGGTTCTTTTGGGACCGAAATATTGCCAACTTTGGCAGTATTGGTTAGTACATGGTATTATTGCATCTAAAGCATTAAATATGGAAAGAATTACTCATGCCAGATTATTCTTAAGTATTATTGATAAGCAAGAAAAAATTTTAGAGGAGCAGAAAAAATTACTAGAAGAGAGAAAGGAATTCTTAAAGAATAGTAACAAAGAGAATACTAAAATTTCAGATTCGGAAAGCGAGATAAAAAAAAGTAGGCATTTTATAAGAGATTTATTGATCGCTACACGAGATGCAGTAGTTGAGTGCAAAGATAATATAGTAATGGAGTCGAACCAGAAGATAAGCTACCGTGAATTCTATATACCTGAAAATCTGTTAAATGATGAGGATGGTAGCGCTAAGGAACTTAAATATGTAATTCAACAAATAAGTACAGTCTCATCTGCAGAAGCATTAAGTTTAACTAATGAAGTTGATAGTGTAATTAGTGAAATTAATGAGCAAATTGATAATGAAATTTGGAAGCAAAGTGACATTAGTACCAGGAATTCATATTATTTAGACAAAACAGTTAAAGAAATAGAAAGAATTTCTGGTGGTGAAAATAGTCGATTGATTGATCAAGTTTTAAACACTATTCCAGAAAATATTGAGATAAAAGGTCGTAACATACCATTTACGCTTGTTGCAAATGGTGTTGTAATGGGTCTTAGGTTGATTCCTAATGGACTATTAAAATTAACAGAAGGTATATACGATAATATTAACGCCGTATCTTGTGTGGAAGATAATCTTAAAGAGATAGAAAGATTTGTTACTAAAATTAAAGAGATAGCAGAAGAGAAAGAAAAGTTAAGTAAGGAGTTAAGTGCAACACACAAAAAGATAAAAGAGCAAGTAATAGAGAGAATCAAAGATGGTAAATTTATTGACAAGAAATTTGTGAACGATGTGTATCAGGTATTTCTGTATAACTATCTTAATTGTGCAAGTAGAGATCCTGCTAACTTACTATACGATGATCTACAAAGAGAAGAATGTGGTGTTCAAAAATTAGCAGAAGAAATTTCTAAAATGTTAGAAGGTGTGGAATATGAAAAATTTAAAGGTTTTTTAAATAGAGAAATAAGCAAAAAATATCCAAATTTTGATGTTATAAGTGTGCTGATAGTTAACTCTGCTCCACTATTTTCATTTGGTTGCATAGATCACAATTCAAACAAGAATTTGCAGAAATTAATGGGAAGGTCCTTTCAAACAGTGATGATAGATGTACATAATTTACTGTTCAATTTTAAAATGTATGATCCAAAAGTAGATGTAAGTTTATTATCTTTTCTTCCCAATAAAAATGGAAGTTATAATGGAAAGCGTAAGGATATTATTGTGTTGAAGGGAAATAAAAAATACCAAGCAGTATTAAAGGAAGTTGAGAAGTTTTGTGCTGAAATAGATGAGTTAGCGGAGAAGGGAGGGTTAAATCGCATAAGAGGATATTGGGTTATTCCAAATCTATGGTATTCGATTTATGATTTCAGCAAATGGTTTTTTTCTCAATGTGCATCAAATTCGGAAGAGGAGTGTGAAATTATAGATGAAAAGATTAGAGAATTGTTATGTAAGATAACACATTCTATAGCAACAGGAAATGAAGGAATGATGCAAGAATATATAGAAAAGGCTAAGAAGGAAATGAACGATGAACAAAACAGTGACGTACGCGAGCTGTATAAAATAGTTATTAATATAAGGTTTAGAGATTATTGGTTTGAACGTGAGGATAAGTTGAAACCATGGCTAAGTGCACCTGAACACGAGACACTAGCAAATTTTATACATATAACTAGTGAAAGGGTGAAAGAGTTTGATACAATACAAATAAAAGTGAAGCTGAAGAAGCAAAAAAAAGTGCGAAAGAGGAAGCTGAGGAAAGAAGGAAGGCCGAGCAAAGGGCTGAACAGGAGGCTGAAGGAAAAAGAGAGGCAGAGCAAAGGGCTGAAGTTACAAAGTTATTTGGCAGATTATTAAGAAGATCAAAGCTTGATGATGAATTATGTGAGGTAATAGAAGCTAGCGAAGATACAATAGTGAAAGCAATAGTAAAACAGGTGATGAAGAACAACGATTCACCAAATCAATTATTGCAAGGAATAATGCAAGAAATTCGATGGAAGCGTGATCAAATAGTGAATGAAGGAGTGGTGAGTGATGAAATAATTGAAAATAGTATCAAAATTAACAGTATGCAAAGTGCATGTACATCGATGAGTAATTTAAATGTCAGCCAACTTGGCATGAGTATGGGGCGATAATGACTACCCTAGAAAAGTGGAGAGAGGATGTAATTCAATTTTTATCTAATCATAAAAAATACCGAGTTTTAGGGCGAGAACTTGGTCCAAGATTGCTTGATGAATTATCCTGCAATTATGGTTATACAGAAAGAGGCATGGTATTTACGCCATTGATTGCGTTTTCAGCTGGAATAATATCACTGATTACAACACGTAAAATAGGATTTTCTGCAGCAGTAACTTCGAGTTTAGTACTATTTGGTATAGTGATGACAATAGCTGTTGATTGCAAAATGACCAAAAGAAAAGGCGAGGAAATTAGTGAGGAAGAATGTGTTGATCTACTAATAAGATTGGAGCAAATGCCGCAGCATTGGTGGTGGCCATGGAGTGGAACAATCAGAGACGTAAAACCAGTGAACGAATTCTACGTTGAAGTATTAAAACATCTTTATAATTATCAAAAATTTGGAGGAAAAATGTTACCAGGATTTGATATTGTTAATTGCTTTAACGCTACAAAGCAAGGAGT
>NZ_OU906733.1:442173-507205 GCF_918315375.1 Wolbachia endosymbiont of Chironomus riparius | reverse complement strand
ATAATAAACAACGACTTTGTATTAATCTTTCTCATATCATGTTTTGCACAAGAGCTTTCAAAATATTCTGTATTACTAACTATAGATTATTATTTAATGTAGCTTGTATTAACTATTTCTTCACAATTATATTATTATATTAATACATAAGATTAAATCATTATATATTTTAGGTAATTAAATATGACTGATAAAAGAAATGAGAACGCATCAAGGCGTTTAACAGATAAAGAAATAGAAGAAACCCTTTTAGGATTGGAAAAAGCTGAAAAAAATCTTTCAAGCTTAAAAGGTGATGAAATTAAAGAAAAATTTTCAAAAGTTTTTGCACATTCTCCACATCCCTTTCCAGAGGGTACTTCATTAGAAGATAAGGTGAAATATATCAGTGAAGGAACAAAGCAGGTGCAAGCTATAAGGGAGAAAAATCTTATACAAAAAATGGAAAATATTTCTAAATTAAGCCAGGAACTTGAGAGTAAAAAGAAACTTTTCAAAGAAGAAGGGCGAAAAAATCTTGAGAAGATTAACAAGCGATTGGAAGAAAATGGTTATGTTCCTATGAATAATGTTGAAGGTAAGAGCTCTAAGGAATTATCAACTAAAGCTTCTCTCAGAGAAGATGCACACACGCATACAGCTTCACCTATTAGCTCAAAAGAAAATGCTGCTCAAACTCATTTAAAAAACAATCTAGAACCTGCTTTGAACTATTTAAGGGACACTGTTGATGATAAAAATAATTTTTTAAAAGATAATAGAACCTTGAAAAATGGATCTTATAAACCAGATGAAAAACCTAAAGAAGGTAATATAAAAAAAGAGAATAAAAATAGATTTTCAGACCTTATTAATAATTTTTGTAAAAAAGTATTAGAAAATTTACAAATTGATGGAACAAGCAAACAAAAAGAAAATAAAAATACTACTCTTCCAGGAAATTTAAATAAGGATGGGATCAACAGCACTAGCTTTTGTGGCACTTGGACCAATAGGTGGAATAATTATGGGAGCTATGACATCTGTTGACTATATGTCAAAAGGTAAATTTTCTGAAGCAGGGAAAGAATTTTTCTCTGGGTTAAAAAATGTTTCAGAAAATTTATTTAAAGGAATTGAGTCAATGACAGAAAAAAACCTTTCGTTGAAAGGTACGCAAGACCTTGATAAAGAGCAAGTAATAAAAACTCCTATAGGATTAGAGGGAAGTACAAAACACCGAGATAAAGTTCTAGAAGAGAGAGAGAGAAAAACAGAACAAAATAGACAATTACAAATTTAGAAAAATGAGGATGTAATTGTTCTTTTTTCTAATATAACATGAGAAAAGCTTTATAGCATGAGCTTTTCTCATGTTAAACTTTACAACATCAATATACTTCAAAATCACTCTCTATATTAGAATTTGATTAAATATTTTTACTTATTAATAATAGATTAAATAATAATAACTTCAATTGTTGGCAAACCAAACAATACCTCTACTAAAAATTATAGCGACAAAATAAAGAGAAACTTTACAAAAACAACTGAATTTGCCATGCTTATATATACTGGTGAATTTATAAATAATATATTTCCGTATATTACAATCTCATAATAACATTTAATTAATGTTACTTAATAATTTTTTACAATTGATGTGATTGAATGTTATTCCCATTCGATAGTTGCAGGTGGTTTTGAAGTTATATCGTAAACAACTCTACTGACCCCCACAACATTATTAACTATTATACTGCTAACATTCTGTAAAAAATCCCAAAATACTAATGAGTGTTTTTTCTTATTTTCAAATGGAAATGCATCAGCTGTCATACCATCGAAAGATGTGACCGCTCTTAGAGCACAGACATATTTATATGTTCTTTTATCTCCCATAACACCTACAGTTTTTATTGGTAAAAGTATAGCAAAAGCTTGCCATATTTCGTTGTATAAGTTATAGCTCTTCATTGTATTGATGTATACTTCTTCAATTTCTTGCAATATTTGCACTTTTTCTTCTGTAACTTCACCAATGATACGTACAGCAAGCCCAGGTCCTGGAAAAGGGTGTTGAAATATTATTTCATCCCTAAGTCCAATTTCTTTTCCAAGTGATCTTACTTCATCTTTGAATAAATAATATAAAGGTTCTATTAACTTTAAATTCATTTTTTCTGGTAGCCCACCAACATTATGATGAGATTTTATGGTGCTAGAATTATTTGACGTATGACCTGATTCAATTACATCAGAGTAAATGGTTCCTTGCATTAAAAAGTCTACATCTCTTGTTTTTTTTGCTTCTTCTTCAAAAACCTCAATAAAAGTATTACCTATAATTTTACGTTTTTTTTCTGGGTCAGTGATACCTTTTAGCCTACTCAAAAATAAACTTGATTTATCAATACGGTTTATTGGAAATTCTTTGATTATGTTAATATTTTGCTTCTGGACTTTAGTCAGCAATCCAGTGTCAATAAAAACACAGTGTAACTGTTGTCCAATAGCTTGGTAAGTTAGTGCAGTTGCAACACTTGAGTCAACTCCACCACTCACTGCTGCAATGATTTTTTTATTTCCTACTAAGTTTCTTATTTTTTCTTTTTGCTCATCAATAAATGATCTAATTGTCCAATTTCTCTCACAATTGCAAATATCAAGAAAATTAGAAAGTAATGTACTACCGTTTTCATTATGATTCACTTCGGGGTGAAATTGAGTACAGTATATTTTACGCTTTTCGTTAACAATTATCGCAATTGTTTGATTTATTACTCCGGACGCAATAACTGTAAATTCCTTCGGTATAGTATCAACACTATCTGAGTGATTCATCATCACATCAATCTCAGAATTAACATCCCATATATTTTTTATAATAGAAGATTCTTTTAGAATTTTTATTTTAGTTCTACCAAACTCTCGTTTGAAATTTTCTTTTACTCTTGCCCCAAAATAATGACAAATTAATTGCTGTCCATAACATATTCCAAGTATAGGAACTCCTGTTGTTCCATTAAGTTTTATAATATTTTCTGCTATTGAGGAATTATCGTTTTTTACTGATTCTGGTCCTCCAGAGAGAATAAATCCATTAAAATTTGATATTGCTTCAAAATTTGTATCACTGGAAAATATTTCACAATATACATTCATCACTCTAATTCTTTTTGCTATTAGCTGTGTAAACTGTGAACCAAAGTCAATAACAGCTATTTTTGATAATTTGTTTTCCATGATTTAATAATAAGAAAAATAACGAATAAGTAAATATCCGAATGCTTAACTAGCAGATAATAAAATTGTGTTAGTTAGTATATATATATTTAATAAATGTTGAAGTATTATGTTAAATTTTTTACAAATTATGTTGATGTTTTCTTGATTATTTCTTTTCTTAAGTATATGTTTTATGTAAGAAATTAATATTTGATGAATTATGAGTAAAGAAGCAACAGAAAAATTATTTAAAGCTATTGATGATGAAAGTCTAAATGACTTTGAAAAGGCTTTGAAAGAAGGTGCGAATGTTAATGAATTTGATGAAGATGGTATGACACCTTTATTTGTTATTCTAATACAAAATGATGATAGTAAGATAAAATTAAAAATGCTTGAAATACTTCTGAAAGAAGAAATTTTACAGATAAATTCAAAATGTATGATGTCAAACAGCGAAAATTTTACAGCTTTACAATTGGCTTTCAAAATGAAAAATTTTCATTTTGTCAAACTTTTGCTTAGGCATTCTGAACTAGAGATTCCAGAAACCATTGAGGATAAAGAAATTAAAAATCAATTTCAAAGAGAGATTAATAAGGCAAAAAATGGGAGAGAGTTATTAGATAATCTTTCTAAGGAAAATATTGATTTAGCAAGAAGTATTTCAACAAAAGATTTTAATCCTAATTGCTGGAATGGTGGAATAAAGACAATTTTTGAATACGCTATAGATACATGTTTACAAGGATTATCACAGGATAAGAAAAATTTATTAGAAAAGCTTCTCAAACATAAGGATTTTGATTTTATTCAGATTCAATCTTATTGTTTGTCTAAAATAAAGCAAAACCATCATTTAGAACAATTCATTACTCAGACAATAAAGGGTAGATTAATTGATGAAATTAAAAATAAAGATTTGGATAATATAAAGCAATTGGTAGAGGATAACTGTTTGATGAATCATACAATTGTTAACGATGCGATGAAGGCATTAGGTGGTTCAGTAAATGAATCAATCAAAAAGTACCTTGATGAAAAATTTCCTGTTGTAAGTAATATAGTGCTAAGTGCATCTATCATGGATGATTTTGAAAATGAAGAATTAACTCAAATAAAATTGAATATTGCACAAGAAACTAAAAAACTGCAACGTTTACAAGAAACCTTTAAAGCAAATGAGGAGGAGATAAAGCTTCTAAACATTGCAATAATAAACACACAAAAGGAGATTGATACAGAAATTAAGTTTATTGAAAATGAAAATAAAAAATGTCATTATTATGCATCTATACCTCATTATACATCTATACCTCATGAAGAGAGAATTGAGTCTTTTCTCGATAAAGACAATAGACATAAAGAAACAATAAAGAATTTGGAAGAACAAAACAAAAATTTAGAGAGAGAAATCTCTGAGACAACAGAAATGTTAAATGAAAATAACATTCTATTATCAATAAAAACTGAAGAACTGAAAAATAGAAAAAGTAGTGCGAATATAAGAATTACTCCTGAACGAAGTGCACCAACTATTATAGCTTTACAGGATAATGCAAATCCTAGTTCGGTAAAAAATCAAACTCAAGTGCAATTTGAACATAAAGCAACAAAAAAACAATTATGCTATGGTCTAGTATGTTTTGTACTATCTGGTGCATGTGTAACTGCAGCAATTTTTATTCACATAATAATTACTTCTTTAACTTTAGCTTTAGCTTTTTTAGCATTAGGATGTTATTTTATGTATCAAGTGTGTAATGAAAAAGGTACTAGGGTTGAAGAAAATAATACAGGACAAGGAAAATACTTTGAAATAAATAATGTTGAATGCTCTAGTGATTGCATGTACGGATTTTATTCTCGTAGCAATTGAAAAATTTCAATTTTATCAAAAAAAATCTCTATAACCGGAAATAATACTTCTTTAGTCATAAAATATTAACTATACTTTTTTGTACATAATGCTCAGGTGAAATGGAAACACAGAAGTTATTTCAAGCTATTGATGATGCCAGTATAAATGACTTTAAAGAGGCTTTAGCGGAAGGTGTGAATGTTAATGCATTTGATGAAGAAGGTATGACACCTTTGATGAATATTGCTTATATTTATACAACTGTTGATGAAAAAAATCAGTCTACATTGAGAAAAATGGCAACCTCACTTATAGGGCATAAAGATATAATTGTAAATGCTCAAAGTATGGAACCTATTTATAGAAATGTGATAAAAACTCATGATGATTATCCGGTTTTTCTTCATTTGGGCAGAGAAGTAGTGTACAGTGAAAATCTAAGTAAAGGTTTTGGATATAAGGTATTTAAATATCTTGATACTAATGAATCAGTAGTAGACACAAGTAATGGAAAATATTTAACTGATCCTGTAGAGTTGTTTTACCTAAAAGTGGATCAGAATAATTACACTCTTTTATCGGATTGTTATGGTATAGTTTTTGAACAGACTAAAACATCTAATCATAAAAATAATACAGCTTTGCACATTTGTTGTAATACAGGAAACTATTGCATTTTAAAAATACTACTTACTCACCCAAATATAAGCACTAATACCAAGAATTATGATAATAAAATTCCTGAAAATTGTATCACAAGGGGATTTGAAGATGTCATGAGCAAGGAGTTTAAGAAGGCAAAAAATGGAAAAGTATTATTACAGGCTCTTGTTAATGAAAATATAGATTTAGCAGAGGACATTATTTTAAATCGAAGCTTCAATCCTAATTGCTGGGAGAGAGTTAATGGTGGAGTAAAGACAATTTTTGACTACATTATAGATATATGTTTACAAAAATTATCACAAGATAAGAAAAATTTATTAGAAAAATTTCTCAAACATAAAGATTTTGATTTTAGTCACATTCAACCTGATCATTTATTCAAAATACAGCAAAACAATCAGTTAAAACAAATTATTTTAGATAATACAATAAATACAGAATTTTCATCTATTCAGACTTCCACTTCTGTTCAAGACTTTGTTGAAAATTCTTATATGCGGTAAAAACATCTTGATGATTTAGGTGAGTGTAAATTTCAGTAGTTTCTAGATTTGAATGACCTAAAAGTTGCTGTATTGATCTTATATCAAGATCGTTCTGAAGTAGGTGCGTGGCAAAGCTATGACGAAATGCGTGTGGAGAAAGAATTTCTGGCAAATTAAAAATTCTTCTTATTTTTTGCAAACGGTTAGCAAAATAAGTTCTTCCTAGCTTTTTTCCTCTTATACCCAAAAAAAGATATTCTGTTTTGTTATTAATTCCGAGATAAGGACAACATTTCATGTATTCTTGCAGACATTTTTTTACTACAGGTAAAATAAAAATCTGTCTCTGTTTACTACCTTTACCTGAAATTACTAATTCTTCATTGTTTATATCACTAACCTTCAGGTTCAATGCTTCACTAATTCTCAATCCAGCTCCATAAAGCAGCATAATAATTGCGACTTCCCTTTTCATCACCCAAGATTCACTTAGATCTGATAATTTCATCTCTTCCAGTAATGTTTTTATGTCGGATGTTGATAATGCTTTAGGAAGAGTTTTTCGTCTAATCGGCTTTGATAGGGCAAATACAGATTCATTTTCTATGTTGAAGTTATTTTTTATATACTTAAAAAAATTTCTCAGCACTGATAATGCTCGTGCATTTGATCTAGGACTCATACCTCTTGAATAACGAGCGCTAAGCCAACTTCTCAACTCAGGTAAAGTTAACTTTTCTAGAGTACCAATGTTTACTTCTTCACTAATGCATAACTTTAAGAAGCTTATTAAATCCCTTAAATCCCTTTTATAGGACTCTAAAGTATTTTCTGAACAAAGCTTCCTAAATTTTAACCATTCATACCACTTTTCAATAATAGAATTAAGATCCACAACTACTTCTTAAAGAAGGGCATCTATACATGCGTCTCGAAAGGCTTCATTTATATCGGGATGAGAGTGACAAATTCTGTATATATCTTCTGCTGCTGCACCGTAAGCCATTGCTACTGCTGCTTCATTGATTAATATATCAGCATACGCTCCTATAATATGCACACCAAGTATTGTATCTGTTATACTACAAGTTAGTACTTTAACAAATCCTTCAGCAGTATCAGTAACTTTTGCTCTACCATTAGCAGAAAATTGACACTTTCCAACTTTATATTTATGGCCAATCTTCTTTAATTCCTCTTCATTTTTACCAATTGAAGATACTGCAGGATATGTATAAATCACTGATGGTATAATGTTGTAATCAACGTGAGGCAATTGTCCAGTTATTATTTCTGCAACAGCTATTCCTTCTTCTTCTGCTTTATGAGCGAGCATTGCTCCACCTATAACATCACCAATGGCAAATATTCCTTTTATATTTGTTTCGTATCTTATATTTACTTGAATAAAACCACGATTATCTTGTAATACCTTATCATTAATACCAAGGCCATCAGTGAGTGGCTTGCGTCCTACTGCTAATAGAATTTTATCTACCTCTATGTTATTTGTCTGATTATCTTTAATTGAGCAAACTTTAACGCTACCTTGCTCTATTGCTTCAACTTTAGTGCTAAGTAAAAATTTTATTCCTTGTTTTTGTAAATTTGAAAGTAGGAACTTGCTCAATTCATTATCCATTGATGCAGCAATTTTATCAAAAAATTCTACTACAGTAACTTCTGTTCCTAATCTGTTCCATACAGAAGACATTTCCAGGCCTATTGCACCAGCACCTATAACTACAAGCTTTTTTGGTACTTCATTTAACGAAAGTACACCTGTAGAAGAAAGAATATTTTTTTCGTCAATATCAATTCCTGGCAGAGAACTAGCATCAGAACCGGTAGCAATGACTATATTTTTTGTTTTTAATATCTTGTTTTCAACTGAAACTTCCAGATTATCCTGCTCAAAAGAAGTTATTTTTCCCAATCCATTGATTTTAGTAATTTTGTAAAGATTAAATAAATAATCTATACCTTTTCCCAGTTCTTGAACTTTGGATTCTTTATAACTTATCATCTCTTGTAAATCAAAGCTTACATCTTGGTCTTTATGCCAAATTTTAATAAATCATTCTTTGCTTTAGTGTATTCATGAGAAGAATGTAATAATGCCTTGGAAGGTATACAACCAACTCGTAAACATGTACCACCAAAAATGCTATTTTTATCTATACAAGCAACTTTTAACCCCAGCTTTGCAGATGTAATTGCGCACTTATAGCCACCTGGACCTCCTCCTATCACTACTAAATCATACAAGTCATTCATATCTTTTATCCAAATAAAGTATCACGGCAAAAATATACACCTTTTTTTTCGGTTGTAAAGTATGTACTCAAATCATCAGATGGAGAAAAAAACGCCATATGGTGATAAACACCTTCTGGAATAGTCACTATTTCCTCTACTATACCAGATTCTTTATTTAATAAAAACATAATGCCCTTATTAGTCACAATAAAAAAATCATCATATCTACCACCACGTACCGGTATAGAATAATAAATATCTTTATTATTTTTTATCGGTAACTTAGTACTCCAAATTACTTTTCCACTGAGTGTATCTATTTTTATAACATCATCATCCGCTGTTATTACAATAGATTCATTCATATTTTTGACTTTTAAGGGTTTTGACCATAAAAGATTTCCTGATTTTACATCAAGAGCAGCAATAGAGGAATTGTTTGTAACTATCAATATATTATTATTTAGTTTTGGAGTAGTCGTAATATCTGTAAATGGAGTATCTAAGAAATTTGTAGGGAGTTTATAAGACCATAACCTTTTTCCATTTTCATCGAAAGCTATTAATTCTCCATTTGAAAATGGAGCAATTACCATGTTATTCGTAGATATGGGAGATACATAATGTAATCCTATCATTTCACTAGTGCCATTATGATAAGACCAAATCACGTCACCATTTTGAGCGTCTAACATATATAAATAATTATCAATAGTAAGTACTGCTAATTTATTATTGGAGTCTATAGAACTTCCCTTTATTGGAGATTTTAATTCTTTTTTCCATTTAACAACACCTTCAGGAGCTTCATCTTCAATTTCATTTATCATGTACAATACATTATCTATAGTCAGAATAAAATGCTCTCTATGTATTTCTGTTATAGCCATTTTGCTGATTATTTCATGATTAGCAGACAGATCTAATTTTTTATTTTTCCACTTTCCAAGATAATGAATTACCTTCTTTCCATCAGCAACTATATTACCTATATGACGAACAAAAACAGGAGCTATATATCCTTGTGAGAATTTTTTCTCTATCTCACTCAGCGACGTACATTCATATCTAACTTTTACTCTTTTATTAAATTCCATTTCATCTTTTGCAAAAGTACAATGAATGCTAAAGAGAAAGATAACTGAAGCAATTTTTAATCGCATAGAGCTTTTTCTAAAAACAATTACCTATTTTATATTCTGAGAGATTTTCTGCAATATAAATCAAGTTCTTGAGAATGAAAATTAGATTTTTTTATTAATATTGAGAGATCTATTTTTTTATGATATGAAATACCTTTATTAATAAACAAAGTTTTGTTATTTTAAATTTTAAATAGATTTTAACTGATGAACATAAACAAAAATGAATTTTTATTTCTTCCACTCGGAGGAGTTGGAAGAATTGGCATGAACGTTAGCCTATATCATTACCAAGGTAAGTGGATAATGATAGACTTGGGTATCGGTTTTGCTGATGAAACTATGCCAGGCATTGAATTACTAGTTGCTGATGTAAGTTTTATTGCTAACAGAAAAAAGGATTTGCTTGGAATAATTGTAACACATTCTCATGAAGACCATTGTGGAGCAATTCCACATCTATGGGGAGAATTAGAATGTCCGATATTTGCAACAAAATTTACTGTTAATTTTATTAAGGAGAAATTAAAAGAGTTTAGATTAGAGAATATCGTGCCAATACAAGAAGTTGACATAAATAGCACTATAAGTTTAGGTCCATTTACTATTGAATTTATTAATGTTACCCATTCAATTCCGGAAACAAATTCAATATTAATTAGTACTGAAGAAGGAAAAGTATTGCATACAGGAGACTGGAAATTTGACCCTAATCCGGTTATTGAATTGCCCTCTAATATAAAACGCTTTAAGGAAATAGGAGAAAAAGGAGATTTACTTGCTGCAATCTGTGACTCAACTAATGTACTTAGCAAGCACAGGTCTGGTTCAGAAGCAGAGGTTTACAATAATATTTACAACATAATAAAAAGATCTAAAAGATTGGTTGCTGTTTCGTTGTTTGCATCGAATGCAGCACGCATTGAAACTATAGCTAAAGCTGCACATTCACTTAATAGAAAGGTGGTTTTGCTTGGAAGATCTTTGTGGAGAATATTAAAAGTTGCACAGCAAAGCGGTTATCTCAATAATTCAATTGAATTTCTAGAAGCAAAGGAAGCATTAAATTTACCTAGAGAAAAGATAATACTTATTTGTACTGGTTGTCAGGGAGAACCACTTGCAGCAACAGCAAGGCTTGCATCAAAAAGTCATCAAATTTTTAAAATGCAACAAGGTGATACAATAATTTTTTCTTCAAGAATTATTCCTGGTAATGACACTCGTGTACATAATATATTCAATTCCTTTATTGATATGGGAGTTGATGTTGTTACTGAAGACACAGAACATGTCCATGTTTCTGGTCATCCAGTAAAGGAAGAGTTAAAAGAAATGTATTCTTTAATAAAGCCTAAAATTGCCATACCAGTACATGGAGAATATATTCATACTCATGAACATGTGAAATTTGCTAAAGAGTGTGGTATAGCAAAAGCAATAATGGTTAAACCAGGGCATATAATTAACCTTCAGAATGGAGAAAAAATTCATTCAATTGATGTTAAATACTTTGGTATCGATGGTAAATTATTACGCAATCCAGAAAGCAATGTTATAAAAATGCGTAAAAGAATGAGAGATTCAGGTGTAATTATAGTTACAGCAGTCGTAAACAAAAAAAATAAACTACTTATAAAACCTAAAATATATGCTCCTGGAGTTTTTGAATTACTGGAGGATAAATTTATCATACAAAAAATTATCGAAAAGGTTGAATTAGCCTTTAATCTTCAGCAAACGAAAAAAATAAAAAATAAGATAGAAAGTTCTATATCTATACTGTTAAAGGAATATTTACTAAAAAAGCCTATAGTAGAGGTTCAAATAGAGCAAGTTTAAATGCAAGTATTCATTAGTACTATACTTTTTATTTTAGTACCTATTTTTTGTCTAGCACAGAATGTTTTATATGTTGATATAAGACAGAACAGTACTGATCATATTAATGTTGTTGTTTCTTCAGGTATATGTAAAACAGAATGGGAAAGAAAGTTAAGTGCAGATATTACAAAAATTATAGAAACAAATCTCTCTAAACTCGGTCCATTTAATGTAAAGCGTGAATTAGCAAATAATTCAACATCTGGTGATGTATTAGCTATAATAAACTTAAACGAAATACAGAATAACAAACTGCAAATGTCATTTAGCTTATTTGACACTCTTATAAAAAGAGAACTAATCAATAAATCAATGATTATTTCAGAAAAAGACGGGAAGCAGGTGGGTCACTCTATTTCAGATCTAATATGCGATAGGTTGATTGGTGAGAAGGGTCACTTTAGAACAAAAATTACTTATATTGCTGAAGAAAGAGATGAAAATAACAAATCTGTTCGTAAGGTTGCAATTATGAATCAAGATGGTAGTAATATAAAATACTTAACTAATGGTGATAAATTTGTCTCAACACCGAGATTTTCACCAAATGGTAAAAGCATTGTTTATGTATCATATGAAAATGGTAGAAGTTATTTAATACTGATAGATTTGATAGATAGTACTGAATCAGTAATTAGTATATTTGAGGGAGTAATTTCTGCTCCAAGGTTTTCTCCTAATGGTAAGTATGTAGTTGCTTCTCACTCAATTAATGGTAAAACAAATATATTATCTCTAGATTTAAATGGAAAACGTATAAGCAAAATTACTAAAAGTTTAGCTATAAATACTTCACCTTCACTGTCTCCAGATCAAAATTACGTAGTTTTTAGTTCGGATATCAGTGGAAGTCAACAATTATATATAATAGACTTAACAAAAAAGGAAAAAAAACCTACGAGAATTAGCTTTGGAAATGGAAGATATGCAACTCCTGTTTGGTCTCCAAAAGGAGATTTGATAGCTTTCACAAAAGTTCAATCAGGAAAATTTTATATAGGGGTAATGAAACCAAATGGAAAAGAAGAATTTATTCTTTCAGAGGGTAATAAAATTGAGTCACCAGCATGGTTACCAAATGGTAAAGAAATTATTTTTACAAAAACAGAATCAAATAATAGTTCTAAGTTGTACTTAATCGATTTAATTAAAAAAGAACATAAAGTAGTTTTTACTCCTACAAATGCTTACCTACCAGACTGGTCTTATTTATAACATAATAGTCTCTTTAAACTTATAAAACTTATATAGATTTTTTTTACTCATATGTTATCATGGGGTAGGTTTTACTACAGAAAAACATGGATAAGTTAGCATATAAAATCATAGATCATGAATACGATGTGGTAATAGTTGGTGCAGGTGGGGCAGGTTTACGTGCAACACTCGGAGTGAAAGCCGCTGGTTTTTCAGTCGCATGTGTATCTAAGATTTTTCCTACTCGAAGTCATACAGTTGCAGCACAAGGTGGTATCAGTGCAGCCCTTGGCAACGTTGTTGAAGATGATTGGCGTTGGCATGCATATGATACAATTAAAGGTTCAGATTGGCTTGGAGATCAGGACGCAATTGAATACATGTGTAAAAATGCAGCAAAAGCTGTAATCGAACTTGAAAATTTCGGTGTACCTTTTTCTCGCATGGACAATGGAAAAATATATCAGCGTCCTTTTGGTGGGATGACAACTCACTTTGGCAAAGGTAAATCAGCTCAGCGTACTTGTGCAGCAGCTGATAAAACTGGACACGCAATTCTCCACACTCTATATCAACAATGCTTAAAGTTTGGTGCTGAATTTTTTGTTGAATACTTGGCTATTGATCTAATTATTGATAATGAAACAGGAGCATGTTGTGGAGTTCTTGCTTGGTCATTATGTGATGGCACACTTCATCGATTTTTTGCACATTCAGTAATACTAGCTACTGGAGGGTATGGACGTATTTACCTTTCTGCAACAAGTGCACACACTTGTACAGGAGATGGAAACGGTATGGTAGTAAGGGCTGGATTACCGCTGCAGGATATGGAATTTGTACAGTTTCATCCAACAGGAATATATGGCTCTGGATGTTTAATGACAGAAGGATGTCGTGGCGAAGGTGGTTACTTAATAAATTCTCAAGGTGAGAAATTTATGGAACGTTATGCGCCAAAGGCAAAAGATTTAGCTTCTCGTGATGTAGTAAGTCGTGCTATCACAGTTGAAATTAAAGAGGGTAGGGGCGTTGGAGTAAATAAGGATCACGTATATTTAACTATAGCTCACCTTGATCCAAAAGTGATAAAACTTAGATTACCAGGAATTAGCGAAACTGCAAAAACCTTTGCTGGTGTTGATGTCACTAAAGATCCAATACCTGTAATTCCAACAGTTCATTATAACATGGGAGGAATTCCAACTAATTATAATGGAGAGGTTATAACTCTAAATAAAGGTAAGGAGGAAGTTGTAAAAGGATTATTTGCAATTGGTGAAGCTGCATGTGTTTCAGTACATGGTGCAAACCGTCTTGGTTCTAATTCATTACTTGACTTAGTAGTTTTTGGCAGAGCTGTAGCATTGAGATTAAAAGAAACCCTAAAACCTGATACACCACATAAAAAATTAGATTCAAATTCTACAGATTGGATAATTGATAGATTTGATAAAGTGAGATTTGCTTCTGGTAGGTTACGAGTATCAAAAATAAGAAAGGAAATGCAAAATACTATGCAAAAGTATGCATCTGTATTTCGTACACATGAATCTCTTGAAGAAGGTAAACAAGCCATAAAAGAGGTAGGAAAAATGATGACTGATATTTCAATAGAAGATCGTAGTATGATATGGAACAGTGACTTAGTTGAGGCTCTAGAGTTGACAAATATGATACCACAAGCAGTAATTACTATGGAGTGTGCTGCTAATCGCAAAGAAAGCAGAGGTGCACATGCTAGAGAAGATTTCTCCGAACGTGATGATATAAACTGGATGAAACACACTATAGCTTGGCTTGATGATCAATTTAATATAAAAATTGACTATAAAAAAGTGTCAGAACAAACTCTTAGTAACGAAATTAATTTTATACCTCCAGAAAAAAGAGTATATTAATTATTATTAACGAAATGAGTTTATGCTCGATTGAAAAACTCTGTTAAACGATTTATTTTTGATACAGAGCTTATGTTAGTATTTGGACCTTCTTGGTTCTGTTCTTGTGATACACCATTAGATTTATTAAGAACATTTTCTAATTTTAAATAAATAGGATAACAAATTGCACAAATTGCTATAATAGATGAAAAAATAGCCGCATTTGCCATATTTCCTGCCAAAGCACTAAATACTGTTGCAGAGATTAATCCTGCAATTATCCATTTTACTGGAATAGCTGTGTTGCACTTTTTTTTCTTATCTTCAGAATACCTTGAAATAAGGTTTTCCTTTATTTCCGCAGGAAGGGCTATACCTGATAATGGCTCAATTCTCTTTATGGTCTTATAATACTTTCTACTGTAACGCTCCTTAGATAATATTAAGTGTTCCTCTTTATTTTTAAAATTGTGTTTTAATAATTCTGTACAAAAGTCAGCGGTATGATAGTGCCTTATAATCTTCCTATAAGCACTTGTTAATTTGTTTTCAGGTTTGCTTGATTGTTCACTTAATGCGACTTGTATAGGGGTATGTCTATCTTTATTCTTATCACATATAGCCTCAATTAATTGCTTTTGGGGTATTTTGTCGCACTTTTTTATTAAATTATAGCATACAATTTTTTGTTTTCCAGGTAATAAAGCAATGTAATGTAAAGCATTATTACCTTCTTTGTTTTTTATAGTGATATCAGCACCATTGTTCAGTAAGAGCCCTAATACTTTATATCTATTAGTATTTAAAAAATCATTATATCTATTAGTATTTAAAAAATCATTCAATAATTTATTATTACCCTTTTCCTTCATATATTGGAGCAATACATAAAGAGGCGTATTACCATCTTGGTTTTGAATATTTACCACTTCACTCTGCTTTTCCAAAATATTCTTAGCAAATTCGTATTTTTCTTTTCCCTCCAATTTTACTGCATCATGTAAAGCTGTATCTTCCAATTCATTTTGATTAGAGACGTCATAACCTGCTTTTAATAATTTTTGAAAATCACTTTTGTTCTTATTAATAATTGCTGCATGTAAGGGATAATTGCCATTTAAAATTTTTTTTATTTGAACCAACACTTTGTTCTTTAATGTTAAAGACAAAGTAGTTTCTTCCTTTATTGATTTACGTAACACATTGAGTAAAGTAGTGTATCTTTTACAGGTTGTGTGTGACTGTTGTTCTTTAGATATATCCAAATCGCTAACATTAGCCCCAAGTTTTAATAATTCTATAGCGCATTTTATGGTGTTAGTTTTATGATTAAAAAAATTCTTTTTAGGATAATGCAAATTATTTTCTATCTTATTAAGCATTAATGTTTTTATAGGTGTTAATTCTACTGTATTTCTACTACTTATTTCTTCATTGATAGGTATTTTAGCTTTATTTATCAAATCCAAATATTTTACTTTTTGCCCTTTTGGTAATGAAACAATAATGTGTAAAAAATTATTGCCTTCTTTATCTTTAAATTGATATTTTTTTAATTTTTCTATGTTTTTTTCTCTTATTGCTTTTAATGAAAGATACTTTTTTCCTTCATAATCATTTAAATCGAGAGTTTTATATATCTCCTGGATTATATGTTTTTTTACTTCTTGTGATATCGTATCAAGTTTCTCTATCTCCTTATTTAAGTGATCTAATAATTTAAAGTAGTTCTTTTTTTTCTCATAAGATAATTGTTGAAAATCTGTTAATTCCAACTGATTTGGATCAGCATCATTATTTAATGATGTGATTATTTTGTCGCTAAATTTATTTAGTTTTGAATTTCTCGTGTAGGAAAAAATAAAATCTTTCTTTAAAAAATTTTCCACATAACTATTTAAATTTCTACTTTCCTTACTTGTATTTATGTATGTGTTTAATTTTTCTCTATTTTTAATAGAAGAACTTATAGTTTCTGCCATATTAAAACCCTCAATATTAAAAAGCTAATTATTATTTTACAATTTTAAATTGTATATACCAATATAATTCTTCCTTTAAAAGAAATCAATAAATAATTTATAATATATGATTTAGATATTAATAGTAAAAGCAAGATACTATTAGAAAAATTACCATCACAATTAAAACCCTAAAATAACTATTTGACATTTTAAATTATTAATATTAAAGAAGAATAAATATTAATATGTTAAAAAAATAAGGTGTTTTCATTTATAAAAATCTATTTATTAGATTAATAATAATATATTTAAATAAAAAATATTTTCTGCTTATGAGAAAACGTAAAGTAAAATTATATGATATAGTTATGAAATATTATTTAATGTATATACGAATATAGCTGTGTATTTGTATTTTTTGTATCTAATGTTTAAAGTGCAGAAAAAATATTTTCTATAAAATAGTTTACTGCGTGAGAGTAATATTATTC
The DNA here is from genome assembly GCF_918315375.1 of Wolbachia endosymbiont of Chironomus riparius. Lineage (NCBI taxonomy): Bacteria > Pseudomonadati > Pseudomonadota > Alphaproteobacteria > Rickettsiales > Anaplasmataceae > Wolbachia > Wolbachia endosymbiont of Chironomus riparius. The sequence continues at coordinate 490,166 of NZ_OU906733.1, read as the reverse complement.
TCTTTGGTCAATTTTATGCACATCTAAATATAAATACTTAATAGCAAGTAGTATTGTAATTCCACTTACTTGAAAATAGTAATTTACAATTTTCATAAATATACGTTATAGTGCTAAAATCAATCACATTAGAAAAATATTTTCTTTTAATATTGTCTTCTTCACTATAAATTAGTTAACTATAATAATATCTAACTGCGGTAAAGAAAATCATGTATTATTGAAATTGCAACTAAGGTTGATATTTTTCGCTCCTTGTTTTCAGATAAATAAAAATTTTTATCTGATCTTACAACAAGAGCTTCTGGGTGACTTTGAAAATGAATATTTCCATGTTTATCTTCAATAGCTTCTATTATTCCATCATTAGCAAATCCAACAACTTTATAACCTAGTAGTTCAATTTTCCTTCTATTTTCATAACTGTTATTCACCGCCCCTGAATGAGCATCAGGAAAGCATGCTGAAAACCACCCATTTTCATCAGGAGTTAAAAATTTAGATACTAGCTCTGCTAATCGGCTATTTGGTACAATTTTTATCTGTTGTAGAGAAACATTTTCTATTTGTGGATTAGGAGCAGATTTTAGATGAGATTTTTGTTTTTTCTCATCATCAACCATATCAGAAACACGAATTACCTCTATTCCTTTTGAATGCATAATTCCTTGTAAACCACCACAGATACCTAATAGGTGAATTGAAGGGTTATCATCTACTATTCTTACAATTGCCTCTGTTACAATTTGACGACAAGGAGTGGGTGGAAGGGCTCTGAATGTAAATTATAATAATTGCCAGGAATGAATATCCTGTTTATTTTGTGTTCTTTAATAAACCTTTCAACTTCAAATTTTATCCGGTCTAAAGTCAATTTTTGTGCAAGAATTTTATCTTGTTTTGCAAAATAAATAGATTCTTCATTAATTTTTTTTAGGTTAATTAACTTGTTATAATCAATTAGTATAGTTTTAACTCCAAAGTTATTAAACATCTCATAAATGTTCTGAGAAAGTCCAAGCTCTTTTGGGTACGTTTCTTTTTCTGTTTTTAGTATACCAACAACAATGTCATTATTTTTTATTTGTGATTCAGCTTTATAAGAGTACGCATGAGTAATATCATTACCAAATAATAACATTATTAATATAAAACTAAATACTTTATTGTAAGATTTAAATGACATAGCCAAAACACTATATAATATATACAAGAATTATAGCATAAGCATAAGATATTGCAATAAAATTAAAGCTAATGAAAAATGTGGCCTGAGCCAGAATCGAACTGGCGACACAAGGATTTTCAGTCCTTTGCTCTACCGACTGAGCTATCAGGCCTATGATATACTTTTATTTTTAAATAAAAAATGTTATTATGTCTATTAAAAGTTTCAAGAGTAATTTAAAATTCGGGGTGAATAGTAGACAAAAAATAGGAATTTATCCAGGGACGTTTGATCCTATTACCTTTGGTCACGTTGATATAATAAAAAGAGCATGCAAATTAGTTGATAAATTAATTATAGGAGTTGCAGAAAATATAAACAAAGATTCCACTTTTAATATTATGTTGCGTACAAAAATGGTTCAAAATGAGATTAGTGAATTAAAAATTGATGCAAGTGTCATATCTTTTAATGGACTGCTTATAAACTTTGCAAAAGAACAAGGAGCTTCTGTAATAATACGAGGATTAAGAGCAATTTCAGATTTTGACTATGAATTTCAGATGAGCTGGGTCAATTATAAACTTCTTCCTGAAATTGAGACTATTTTTCTTCCAGCTTCTGAGGACACTCAATTTATTTCATCAAGCTTTGTTAAAGAAATAGCAAAACTCAAGGGGGAAGTAAGTAAATTTGTACCTAAAGGTGTTCAAAAAGAGCTTGTAAAATTTATGCAGGATAAAAAATAATGTCTATTGTTTTTATATTTTTAATGGAATATACTATACATAATATTTTATTCAAATGAATACATTGTCAGAAGTAAAGGTTAAAAACAAGCAAGTTTGCTGCCATGGTGATGAAGATGATATAAGCTCAGGTCATCCTATGATATATCTAGATATGGGAGAAGAAATAGAAGATATAGCTTGTCCCTATTGCGGTAAGATGTTCATTTATGAATGTACTGTAGAGCTAGTGAATACAGAAAAAAACAAAAAAGAGACATAAGATATTTTGAGGATATAAACTAGATATTCAAAATAATATGCAAAATATTGTGAAAAATATCCTTATCATAAGCTAAAAAACTTTTTTAGTAGCAGAATTTTTCTTGCTTAAGCCCATCCGATTTATAACAGTAATTTATAAGGTTAATAAAGTTAATAACCTTAATATAAAACTTGTCTTAGATATTGATTTTAGATATTAAAAATCTGATCTTTATAAGCTTAAAAAAGTGATGTATACTTTTTATTAATAAAAAGTTACTTATGTAATATGCAAAATTTAACAGCATTAGATGACCTAAAAAATGAAATATTAGAAGCTGAAAAGGGAGGTGGTTCTGTTAAAATTAAAAAACAGCATGAAAAGGGGAAATTAACCGCTAGAGAAAGACTTAGTATATTACTCGACGAAAATTCATTTGAAGAATACGATAAATTTGTAAAGCACCACTCAACTAATTTTGGTATGCAAAATACCAATTTTTTTGGTGATGGAGTGATTACTGGCCATGGAACTATTTTTGGTAGAAAAGTTTTTGTTTATTCTCAGGATTTCACTATTTTTGGTGGATCACTTGGTCAATCTCATGCAAAAAAGATATGTAAAATTATTGATATGGCAGTCAATGCTAAAGTTCCAGTCATAGGATTAAATGATTCTGGAGGGGCAAGAATTCAAGAAGGAGTAAATTCCCTCGCAGGTTATGGGGAAATTTTTCAAAGAAATGTCGACGCATCGGGAGTAATACCTCAAATTTCTCTAATTATGGGACCATGTGCTGGTGGTGCTGTTTATTCTCCAGCATTAACTGATTTTACATTTATGGTAAAAGATAGTTCTTATATGTTTATTACTGGACCTGATGTAGTTAAAAAGGTTACTTATGAAGATGTTACTCATGAAAGCCTTGGTGGAGCCAAAATTCATACAAGCAGAACAGGAGTTGCAGATTGTGCATTCAGTAATGATGTTGAAATGTTATTACAAGTACGTAAATTTTTTACTTTTTTACCATCAAATAATTTAGAAATACCTCAGTCAATACCAAGTTGTGATTCTGTGATTGATATTGATGAATCTTTGAATACTCTTATTCCGATTCATTCCAATACTCCTTATGATATGCATGAACTTATTGAAAAAATTTGCGATAAAAGAAAATTTTTTGAATTAAAACCTGATTTTGCACGCAATATTATAACCGGTTTTGGCAGATTAGGTGGTAATACTGTTGGTATAGTTGCGAATCAACCTATGGAGCTTGCAGGGTGTTTAGATATTGATTCTTCAAGAAAAGCTGCAAGATTTATTAGGTTTTGTGATGCATTTAACATTCCTATTATTACATTAATTGACGTGCCAGGATTTCTTCCAGGTACAAGCCAAGAATATAACAACATAATACAACATGGAGCAAAGTTGATTTACGCTTATGCTGAGGCAACTGTGCCAAAGATTAGTTTGATTACTAGAAAAGCATATGGTGGTGCATATATTGTAATGAGCTCAAAACATTTAAAAGGTGATATAAATTATGCTTGGCCAAGTGCTGAAATAGCTGTAATGGGACCTGAAAGTGCAGTTGAAATTATATTTAAAAATGAGAAAGATCAGCAAACATTAATAAAAGAATATAAAGAAAAATTTGCTAATCCATTTTTTGCAGCATCGCATGGATATATTGATGATATAATCATACCAAGTAAAACAAGATATCATCTTTATAGAGCGCTGGAATTACTAAAAAATAAAAAAATAATAAAGCCATGGAAAAAACACGATAACCTTCCTTTATAATTTTATATTTTGGTAAGTGTAAATGTTCATGATTTTCTTTAATAAATATATTCAATTATAAACCTTACTTCTTAAAACAATTGAATTTATTAAAAAAGAGGATGGCACTTTGAGTGTTAATAAAGAAATGATAAAATTTGAAAGTAATTATAACTGTGAAATTGATATTCTCAATAATAAATATAAAGAAGCTGATCTCATTGCAAGAGAAGCACTCTCAAAATCAGTAGAATTATACACAGAAACTTTAAATCATATGATAGCTGAGGTAAGTAAATTTCCTTCCTATATAAAAGTCCGCAATATGGTAAACGAATTTTTATCTAAAACAACAGTTTTCATAGGACAAGGATCTGATGTCCTAAATGGTAAAGTTATATATTTCTTTAAAAGTGAATTGTCGAAATTTTCACATTGCCCATCGAAGAGGGAAATTGCTAATTTCAAGAAAATTTTGAATCAATATTCAGTTGAGTTTTCTACTGATTTGAAAAATGTGGATAAATGTAGAAAGTTACAAGAATATCTTTTCATAAACCCTAGATCATCTATGGAAGAAGTAACTAAAGAAGAAAAATTAACAAAAGAAGTGGGGTAAAATTTTAAATAAAGATAAATACTGCCCTTAGCTTATTAAGGGCAGTATAATTTGAAAATTGCAATAAACATATTATATTGCAAATATTTACTGATTTTATCATGTTTTTACTATCATTTTAGCTTTTTTTCTTAACCCAGATTAAAATTATATATTTTTTATTAAAAGTTGATTCTAGAACAGAGAAGACGGTTATTTATAAAAATTAAAACTCATGGTAAGTGATTTTTTCCTCTAAATATCTCCTTTATATTGTGGGTATATAGTAGAATTTTTATTTATTATGCCTATATTGGCAATAAGATTTATAATCTTTTTAAACAAAATTAAATAGAAAATTAATATTAAAGAAACAATATTAAATTTTATTTTTATAGGGAATTCTATGCAAATTGTGAAGAAAATAAAGTCACTACTTAGAATAACATCAAAGAAATCGAGAAAAAAATCTTCTCCAGCTGTTGAGAAAGGTATTATTGCTGATAAAGGAATTTTTGGAGGTTTTAAACAACTCAAAGAAGAGTTTACTGATGAAGTTATAGTACCATCTTTAAAAAATAGCAATGAAACAGAAGTTTATGATGTTCTGTCAGCAGATACTGAAGATTCAAATACTACTGATATGGAGAATCAACAAATTACATGTAACTTTGAAGAAACAAGTAGTTGTTTATCAATGAAAAGTAGTGCGTCATTTTATCGTTCACTAAGCACAGAAAGTGTAAATTCAATTTTAACTAATTCTGAAACTAAGGAAGAAGAAAATATGCCCCCTGGTATAATAATTACAACATCATTGTTAATTAGTGGTGCTATTTTATTATACGCTACAAGTAATTGTGAATTAGGTATTATATTTTTAGCATTGGGAACGGTGATTTTTTTGGCTTCAGTATTTGCATTAACAACAAATAAAGGCAAGGAAGTTTTGAATACAGTTAATGCTAAGTTGAATGATTTACTTGGTTGGGAACAATCTACTTCACAAACTAATAAATCCCTCTTAATATAAAATTAAGGAAAACATGAAATATATATATTACTCATTGATGTAAAATAAAAACAAGAATTGTATGTTGATACAAAAGTTGTTATAATTTGCTCTGATTAAAGAGGTGTCTGCTTAATGTTTGTTCGATTGAATAAAATTTTAATAATTCTATTTTTTGTGATTTTTGTTTTTTTACCAAATTATGGTAATACAAGCTCAGTCGATAGCGAGTGGAAAGATGTAGAAGGATCAGTGCGAAACTTCTTTTCTTCATTGTCAAGTAGTATTGATAAGATGAGTCCTTCTACAATTATAGGGGGGGCTGTCGCTTTAATACTTACTGCTTTAATCTTTAGAGGTCTTATCATATTCATAATAATTTTAGGTGTATTATTCATGATGTTTGGTAACACAGAAAAGTTAATTGTTTATGTGAAAGAAAAGCTTGACTTACAAAAAAGTATATATTTAAAATCTAACCTTTTTAATAAGGAAAAAAATGATAAAAATGATAAAAATGATAAAAATCACCCAGAGAATTAGTGTTATTTAAAATATTTTGGATTATTTTAATAAAGTATAAGTGATCAAGTTTATGTTTTATCCAAACAAAAGCACTGCATATGGGATATAAGCCTGAAAAAAAAAATATCTCAACATTGACAACATCAACAGAAAAGATCAACTTAGATTTTTTCCCTTACGCTTGTCACTACGACGAAGAAACTATATTAACTAAACAAGGAGAATTACTAAAGATAATTAAATTAGAAGATTATTCTTCTATCAGTAATTATAGTGATCTGAGAACTGAGATCAGAAAAAGTATATCAAAAAACATTAACAATACATACTTTACTATTTGGATTCATACTGTTAGAAGAAATAGCAAAATTGATTTAAAGTGGCAAAGTACTAAAGATTTTTCTGATCAATTATATTCAACTTGGATTAATAAGATAACTAGTAGCAAATTACAGTATATCAATGAATTATACTTAGTAATATTATTCAGTAATTGTAATGAACATATTAAAAATTCATTTTCTTTTAACTACATAAAAAAAAAGCATAAGTTATTATTACAAAAAAAACATCAAGAATTAAAGAAAGTAACTGACTTAATTAAGGATGACTTAGAACCTTTTGGAGCAAAAAAACTAGGTTTAAGGTTTCATCAGGATAGAGTGTATTCTGAAATTATAGAATTTCTTAATTATATTGTTACACTAAAATATAAAAATTGTGAAATATCTGAAAGTGATTTGTCACAATTTGTTAGTGAACTTAAAGTAGATTTTGGTTTTAATACATTTCGAACAATATTTGAAGATCAACAAAAATTTTGTTCTATCTTTTGTATAAAAGAATATAGGGAAGTTTCTCTTGATAGTATAGATCAATACTTGCAACTTGATTTTGAGTTTATTATAACAGAAATAATTTTATTTTTTAACAAGTCAATCAAGGAATTTAAAAAGCAAGTTGATATACTACAGATTAGTGAAGATAATAATTTGCTTAAAAATTCAGAAATAGAAAAAATAGTAATGCTGGAAAATAATTCTAGTATAAACTTTTGCCAACAGAAAATTATCTTCTTAGTCTTTGCAGATGACAAAAAGAAGTTAGTTCAAAACATTATTAATTTATCATCTATAACATCAGTTGTTGGTTTGATGACATTTAGAACTGACTTACACATGGAGGATCATTTTTGGTCACAGCTTCCAGGTAATTTTACTTTTATTACAAACTTAAAGAGTATATTAATACAGTATGCTTGTAGTTTCGCTATGTTGCACAACTTTACATCAGGAATGTTAAAGGGAGGTAGGTGGGGAGAAGCGGTAACAATTTTTTTTTCAAAAAAAGGAAATCCTTATTTTTTTAATTTTCATGGAAAAAAAAACAATGGCCATACTACCATCATTGGAGCTCCAAGTTCGGGCAGAACTTCACTAATTAATTTTCTATTGTCCGAATCAAGAAAATTTAATCCAAGAATAATTATATTTGACAATACAGGAAAATCAGTGATTTTTACCAAAGCGGTAGGCGGTAAATATTATATAGTAGATTCAAAATATAAAGATCAAAGCTTAAAATTTAATCCGCTAAATGTTGATGATAATATAGCTAATCGTAGTATGCTGTGTGAATTAATAAAGAGAATGGTAGGTGGATTATTATCACAAGAAACAGAAGAAAAAATAAAAAAAATAGTGCATTCTATATTTATGATACCAAGAGAATCACGCTCTATCTCACAAATTTCTGAGGTGCTTAAACTCCTTGAAGGAAATATAAGTAAGTGGCTTGGTGATGGGAAGTTTGCATATCTTCTAAGAGATGGTGATATGTCAGATATTCATTGGGAAACAAAAATTATATCTATTAATACTACAAATCTAATACAATACAAAGAATGCATGTCCGTTATACTTTACTATTTTTTATATTCTTTTGAGATAAGATGTGATGGTTCACCTGCAATACTTGTGCTAGATGAAGCTTGGGAAATAAGTAATATATTTGCTACGGAGGAAGAATTTGACAATTGGATGAAAAGGATGACTGAGTTAAATGTTGTGGTAATTTTAAGCACAGAAAACTTAAACCTGGCATTTGCAAGCAAATTTACTCAGTATTTAGATAAACATATTGATACAAGAATATTGATGCCTGATATTAATGCAAATAGGTTATATATGAAAGCATTTTCTTTATCAAGAGAAGAATTAAACACAGTTCTTCAAACACCGATACAGGAAGGTTTATTCTTGATAAAACAATATAGGGGATTAGTAACTTTAAATTTAGATTTGAAAAACATGCAAGAAACACATGTTCTTTCAGCTAATAAAGATAGTATACAGTACATGTATGAAGCAATAAAAGAAAAAGGAGAACAAGTTAATGAATGGTTACCTGTGTTTTATGAAAAGTGTAAATCTTAGATTTTTAATATTTTTATTATTTGCTTATCAAGGAAATGCTGATTGTCCTCCGCTTGTTAAAAGTAATACTGCACTTGAAATTGCAGCTAATCAAACAGGTAAAGGAGCAGCAAATTTCTTTATACTCGAATGGAGCAACTTAGCTTTTGATGAAAAAGTATTACAGTATATCAGAGTAGAAGCAGTAAAAGATCAAGGAATTTATGGTAACTTTAATCCAAGGATTAAAGTTTGTGATTATGAAGGAGAAAATTGTAGTGAGTTATATGGTGGAACATCATGTCACAATATATACGGAACACAAGGTAGTGGAGCAGGGGTTTCTGCAGCAGTCTTTATTGATTGGGAAGGGGATAAGACAGTAATTGGTAGTAAAATAGCTCAAACTCTTGAATGGGAATGGGCAAATGGTGTAGAGGAGAAAGACAAAAAGAAATTTGCCAAGTCTCCAAAAATATGTGCCTGTACTCAGAAGGGAGCATGTATGAGCGGTATTTCTGCGTGGTTTTCTAGAGTAGTTTCAGGAGAAAATATTTTCCGTCCTGGAGATATGGAGAATGTATGTGATACTTGTGAATGGGATGGTAGACAACAAAAAATAAAATGTGCTCCTATTTCCCTTTTACCAGGTCCTCCTCCATTTTGCGATCAACTTGAGTGTTCATTACCACAGGTGAGAATTGTTCCTATCAGTATAAATGATAACGATTATTTCGATCCTAGAATAGGTGTAATGGTTGGTGGGGAGAGCAAAATAGATTTACATATTAGAGACGAATATCCGGAACAACATATTAAAGATAAGGATGGTAATATTTTTTATTTTAAAACTTATAAAAAAGAAGGAGAACTATGTGCTGAATATTATGGAAACCAAGGAGTAAATGAAAAAAATTTACAATTTACTCGTTGTTTTCCTTCACCACCAGCGCCACATCCTGAAGTATTACAAGTAGTAGGTAATAATACACTAGAAATACAAATGAAAATGAGTGAAAAAATATGTGTAAGATTAATTGGTGGAAATTATAATGGAGGTAATAAAAGTTGTACTTTTAGTATTAATACTCGCCCTAAAAAAATAGGCCACATTTCTTTGAAAGTAGTGAAGCCAGAAATGAACAAAACAATCAATAACACCCTTGATGAAACGTTAAAGAACATATTAAGTAAAAATAAAGAATTTCAAATTCTACAGAGATATGGTTGCGTTCCCGCTATTGATTCAAAGTGTGAGATTTTAAACGGAAAATGTGAATTAGATTCTACAGGACATATCAAAACAGAATTTCAATATAAAGAGAAAGAGATCAAAGATCAAGGAAAAATGCTTTGTGCTTCAGGTTGGCAACCGGAACCTGAAGAATTTATGTTGGAAAGAGAAGGTGAAATGATACCACTAAAATTGATGAGTGCTACTTATGCTAAGTACAATACAGTTTATTCAAAAGAGTCAAAACAGATGTACTATTTTCCTCTTGATAAAATAAACAACATTTTAGAACACTCTCAGGATCAATTGAATGATATAGTATTTGATAAAAAAGGCTATATTATCATTCCTAAAGATAATGAAGGAAGAAACATGTGCATTGTCGAAAAAGATGAGGAACTAGATAAGAAAAAGGATAGCGATGAATGTAGAATAGTATATAAGTTAATAGATTCAGAATATAAAGAAGCATGCAAGCCTGGAGATGATGGTTGTATTAAGGATAATAATTATCGTTACACTAGGTACGTTAGAAAAGATAACAATCAACCGTTTTTCTTGCGAAGAGTAGTGGGAAAAGATGATAAAGTTGAATCACAAGAAGTTCCTGTAAGAGTAAATAGAGCAGAGGTGTTTTACCCTGAAAAATTATGTAAATTTGACTTACAAGAATTAAAGAAGAAATTAAATGAAACAATACTAGCACAATTAAAGGCTAAAAAGACAGCACTAGAAGGTTCTCATAGTAAAATTTATGCTCTTTCAGGTAGTGCTGAATACACGGATGATTTATCAAATTATAAATATGTTGAAATAGAGGCTTGGGGAGGTGGCGAAGCAGGTCATATAAAAAATAAAGCTCACTCTCAAGAAAGTAGATTAGGAATGCCAGGTGACTATATTAAAGCTAAATTAAAAATCGATCTCAATTATCCTTTAATCAAAGTTAAAGTTACAGAAGGTGGTGGTAATCAAGAGGAAGCACTATCAAATAAGGACGGAGGTCCGACAATAATAGAAATGTGTGAAGATGATACGGGACGTAACTGCAAGGAATTAATTACAGTTGCAGGTGGAGGTAGACAAAAAATATACGGTAATATGAAAGATATTAAAACAATCATTCATCAGTCTAGATTAAAAGTGAAAGAAAAAATTGTAAGAGGAGATGATGTGAATTCTACTCAAGACAATCAAGTAGCATATATAAAAACTGGTAAAATAAAATATAAAAAAGTAAATAAATGTAACAGTAATATTAAGGCTAATGAATATGGTGCAGGTGGTTGTATTGATAAAAGTAATATGACTTACAGTAAAGGTTCAGCAGGTCATGCAGTAATAAAGCCTATTCTAGGTGAAATTAAAGTAGGAGAAATTCCAAAATTTATCGAAAAAGTAACAAATGATGAAATTCCAAATATTGACGACCCTTTGATAAATAAACTTGACCCTGATATAGCTAAAACAATTAAACAAGAAATTGAGAAAGCATTATCATGTAAATCACAAGCACAGCCAGGAGCAAATTAAGATATAAATGAAGACAATATACGTATGTCAGACTTGTGGTCATAGTACGGGTAAGTGGGTAGGTAAGTGTATTTCATGTAATGGTTGGAACACGATTATTGAAGAAAAGTTTGATAAGAAAAATATATCTATTACTCAAGCAAAAGTCTTATCTTTTGATGAAATTATTACACCAAAACGTTTTTTAACCGGAATAGAAGAACTCGATAGAGTTTTTGGCGGAGGAATAGTTCAAGGTGCTAGTATTTTAATTGGCGGTGAACCTGGAGTTGGTAAATCAACTCTTTTGCTTAAAATTGCAGCACAACTTTCTTTTTGTGAATGTCTTTATGTTTCTGGTGAAGAATCTTTAGAGCAGGTAAGTTTACGAGCAAAACGTCTTCAAATTAATGCAACTAACATAAAGTTATTATCCACTGTTTCTCTTTCTGATGTAATAAAAGCAATAAAAGATAATAAAAAGATCAAATTTGTAATTATTGATTCTATACAAACTATTTATGACAGTAGTATTACATCAGCACCAGGTACTGTAACTCAAGTTCGCTCTTGTGCTCATGAATTAACTATTATGGCTAAACAATATGGGTTTTCTCTTTTAATAGTTGGTCATATTACTAAAGACGGACAAATAGCTGGACCAAAAACTTTGGAGCATATGGTCGATACAGTTTTATATTTTGAAGGTGAAAATAACAATCAATATCGTATTTTGCGTTCTATTAAAAATAGGTTTGGACCTGCAAATGAAATTGGCGTTTTTGAGATGTCTGAAATGGGATTATTACCCGTTAATAATCCATCATCACTGTTTATTATGGCACATGATAGAGAAGTTGTAGGAAGTGCAGTTTTTGCAGGAGTTGAGGGATCAAGACCTATTCTTATGGAAGTACAGTCATTAATAGCCGAAACTTATATGGCAGCTCCAAGAAGAGCAGTAGTTGGATGGGATATTAATCGCCTAGCTATGATTATTGCTGTATTAAATGCTCGTTGTAAAATATTTCTACAGAATAAAGAAATATACCTGAATATTGCAGGAGGATTGAGAATACAAGAACCTTCAGCTGATCTTGCTGTCGCTGCCTCTTTAATTTCAAGTGTAATTAACTTACCATTACCTACATTTTCAATAATATGCGGTGAGGTTGCACTTTCAGGCGAAATTAGAAATATTTCACATGCAGATTTAAGACTAAAGGAAGCACAAAAACTTGGATTTAAAAAAGCAATAATGCCTAAAAATGGCAATTATTCTTCTCATGACATTGAGATAATAGAACTTGGTCATGTAAGAGAATTAAGAGAAATTTTATGATTATTGATAAATTTTTCAATACAAGTAAAAATATGCACCCTTTTGTGAAAGCTTTTATTGCCAAGAATCAAGATCTATTTTAGTTTTTTCTCATATGTATCATAAAATTTTACCAAGAGCTATAGAATAAAGTCTAAAATTATTTCACGCCAAATATGGTAATGCTCTTTAGGCAAGTTAAAAGGGCTACATTTATAAATTGCGCGCATTGCACTATCTGCAACTGACCTAAAAAGTGAATTATGTCGATAAGATTCACTGTCTGCTATATCTGTCATTACTACTTCTCCTTGAGTAGATAATAATATATTAATTTTTATATTAAAACCTTTTTCATAAGCTAGGTTATCAGTAATATTCCAGCATTTTGTCAGCTTATTTCGTATCAAGTTAGTAATTTCTGCAATAATTAATTTATCATTTCGATCATTAAAATTTTCTACTTTATTTTTTAATTCGTTTTTTTTCTATAGGTTTATAAGTATGTATATTTTTTTTCCTTTTTGGAATGGGTTCATCTTTATCAAGAAAATTTTCTTTATGCATTTCAATTATTTTTCTAGGTTGTTCAACAACAGAATTTAGATGCTTTTTTCTCCTTGGTAATGGAGTAAATTCTGCGTATGACTCTGAAGATAATGAAAAAAATAAAAAGTAAAATAATAAAAAAGCAAATGATTTGAAACGGAAGAAGTGCATATTTTAAGAAATATATTCTACTGGTTTAAAGCTAATATTGTAAATAAAGTCAATATATTTCCACTCTCATTAACGAATTATTTGGTATATAAAAATACAACCAACAAATAATGTAATTAATGGTATATACCATAAAAAATAAGTACTACTCTTATAGGTGGAACAATTATAATTGAGTTACCATAAATACCTTTCAACTCTGAGATAATTTGTTGATCGGTATACCCATCATTAATTTTATTACGGATTGCTTTACGTATGTCATGAGCAGCAGATTCAGAAAGCGTTTCTCCAGAGCATATTGGACACTTTATTATTTTAAATAAATCGATAGCTCGCTTTTCCATATTTGCATCTTCCAGTTTATCATCTAACACAAAAGTATTTACTTCTGTATAAATAATTAAAATAATAAGCAATTTAATAGCTTCTCTCATCTTCAGTAAGTTTATTAACTTTGTTAATAAAATCATCGATAGGTAAATTTCCTATAAAACTGATTCCAAATTGTCATCATATCTTATTGTAAATTGAAGATGATTATCGCTAATCTTGTCTGACAGAGAAAATAATAACTCTTGAAACGCACTTATATTAGACCTTGTATCAATCATAAGTGGCAATAATTTTTTGTAATTTGATATATCTACATGAATCTTATCTTTAAATGAAGACGTAACTAAATTATAATCATATATTCCTCCACTTACAGTGACAGAAAAATCATTACTCTTAATTAAAAACCTTTTTATGTCAAAGTTAATTTTAGAAGCAGAAATCTTGTTAAAGAATTCGTAATTAAAATCGACATTAAAATTAAAATAGTTTTTCAGGATTTGTAGTATCTTTGAAACGATATAAATAAAAATCAAATCCTAATAAAAAATTTTCATCAGATTTCTTATTAAATTTAAATTTAACATAGTTAGCTTTCTCATTTACTTCAGTAATAATACTTTTATTACTTTCTGAACCATATAAAATATCACATTTTAGCCCATAATCTTTGTATATTAGAGTATTTATATAGTCTACTAGAATATTATTTTCACTAAATTGAGATGAAAATGGTAAATTGTTTAATTTAACGATAAAATGGCTTTTGCTGTTTATATTGCAGTTTATTGAGCTTTTTTCGTTATTATTAATAACTATGTCAATTTTATTACTTGGTATATAAATATGTAATGATTTATCAAATAACCTGTTTTTTACTGATAAACCTTCGGATGAGATCGTTAATTTTTCATTAGAAAATTTTGGATTTTTGATTTGAAATATAAGGTTTGAAGGAAATCCTCTTTTATCGTATGAAATTTTAGACTCTTCATCAAGAATATTCGATACTACCTTTACGAATAAACTTCTTGCCTTCCATGAAGCAAAATACCAAAAGCCACAGTACACAGTAGGAATCAAAAAAAATAAAGAGATAGTAAAATAGATAAAAATCTTGCGCATAATCAGTCTTTTTCTTGTTTATCTAATGATATATTTCTTGTGACTCTTGGTATTGTAACACATATACCATTAATATCGTTTGTGAGTTTAATCTGACATCCAAGCCTTGAAGTTTCTGTTAAGCCGAATGCTAAATCTAGCATGTCATTTTCTTCATCAGATATAGGATTACATTTTTCTAAAGTATCATAAAACTCAGGATCAACAATTACGTGACATGTAGAACAAGCTAGAGAACCCTCACATGCACCTTCTAACAAATCTGGATCGCTTCTATGAGCTAAATTAAGTAAAGTTTCACCTTCCGAAGCTTCATAATTTTTTTTTCTTCCATCAGGTAGAATAAAAGTAACAGACGGCATATTATTTCCTATAAAAACTTACTAACATGCTACTGATAATAGCGAATTTATGCAAATCTTTTACCGTGTTCACTTGGTATATAAAAACTAAATTTAGATAACTTTACTCATAGTTGCCACAAGAACAGTTATTTAATGCTGCAAAAAAAGGTGATATTACAGAAGTTCGAGATCTAATAAAAAAAGGAACGAATGTTAATGCTACTATAGATTAATATGGAAACACTTGTTTACACTTGGCTAGTCTAGATAATCATAAAGAAGTAGTTGAATATCTGATAGAAAAGGAGCACAGCTGGCATCGTTCGGAATGCGAGTGAAACCAAGATCAGGGAGATAAAATATTTAAGATAATGTCACATATTTATCGCAATTTTCAGAGAAAATATAACATGAGATTTAATATTGTTGCCGGAATTATCAATTTAACTCATGGTTTTTAACCTTACTTCTTAATGCTTTTTCCTAACTCCATACCCTAAACTCTAAACTCTAAACGTTGCCTTCCTTATTCGCAGCAGATCTATTGTTAAATGAGCTATATGTGTGCACTTTATTTGCATCAAATATCATAACAAGAAAAGCTCTATATGTATGAAGTATTATTGAGAACATCCTTGCATCATAGCCTGAGTATGTCGATATCCCTCAGCATTGTGTATATTTTTTCAAATTACTGGATACACAATCACCTAGAGGGCGTACTACTTTATAGACTTGTTCAGAAGCAAAGCTACCTACAATTGCTATAACACTAACTGCAGAAAAGATAGTTTCCCAAAACACAAACCACCAAATTCTTATCTTCATGTTTTGCTTGATTCATGCAATCACTTGTTTTTCCTGAGTAATCGCCTATATAACTTGCGATCTTAGAAGCACCACTGAAGAGCTCAGGAAGATACGTAGCTACATATTCCCCAGCTTTCAAACCTAGTTTTTTATATGTATATGAATCACTTGATAAATCTTCAAAACTAAGACCTATATTTTCTACATCTTCTTTTATCTGCTGCTTTTGAACCATTTCAAAGTCCTCACCAACTTTATCTTGCTTTAATACATTATTTCTCTTTTTATTCAACATCGAAACCTCTTACTAATAAATCTAATATTAATATATTAACTAAATAATAATTAATTGTCAAGTAAATATATAGTAAACAATTAAGGAAGCGAATGAAAAGTAAAGAAAAATATAGTGATAATATTAAAGTATATGCTATTATGAGAGTGTTTTTAATCTTATAATACGAAAGTATGGTGCAACTTTCTTTACCAAAGAATTCTAAAATTAATAAAAAAGGTAAAATTTATTCTACTCCTGTTGGAAAAAAGAATGTTCGAAAATTTGAAATTTATCGCTGGTCTCCTGATGATATAAAAAATCCAAGAATTGATACATTTTTTATTGATATGGATGACTGCGGTACTATGGTCCTTGATGTACTGATAAAAATAAAAGATGAGATCGATTCAAGTTTAACTTTTAGACGTTCTTGTAGAGAGGGAATATGCGGTTCCTGTGCCATGAATATAGATGGAACTAATACTCTAGCATGTACTAAATCTATCAAGGATATAAAAGGGGATATCAAGATATATCCACTACCTCATATGTATGTAATAAAAGATCTGAGTACCAGACTTAAGTAATTTCTATGAGCAGTACAAAACGATTAAACCTTGGTTGCAAACTGATGAAGCTTCAGTGAAAGAGAAAGAATACATTCAATCCCCTGAAGAGAGGGAAAAATTGGATGGTCTTTCAGACTGTATATTATGTGCCTGTTGCTCTACCAGTTGTCCAAGTTATTGGTGGAATAGTGATAAATATTTAGGTCCAGCAGTGTTATTACAAGCATATAGGTGGATAGTTGATAGTCGTGATAATAAAACAGATGAACGTCTTGATGATTTGAATGATACATTTAAATTATATCGTTGTCATACAATAATGAACTGTACAAAAACTTGTCCTAAGGGGACTGAATCCAGCAAAAGCAATAGTTAAAATTAAGCAGCTTATGATAAATAAAGCATAAGAATGAGTTTAAGATTTTTTGCATTCTGTGTAGGAAAAAAGTAAACCTTCTGAAGCATAATTTATAGTTAATACCTTAAGTAATTTTCCATTTGTTAGATGTAACGTGTTATTATATGATTCAAATAGTTCTTTAAATAAAGTATCTCTTTTCTCAGTTATAACTTGAAAATCCTCTTTTTTTAAAAGTTTTTTGGATTCGAAAAGATAAGACATAATTTCATAATAAGTTGGACGAGATTTAAGAAATTTGTGATCAAGTTGAAAAATTCTTATAAAAGTGTTGTTATAGAATGTAATTTTCTGACTTTTATTATATATTACAATGGCTACTGGTAAGTCTTCAAGTAACATTTTATATGTAACTAGATGATTATTCAATTTAGTACGTAATTTTTCTTCATTGCTAATGTCTTGCCCGTATACAACTATTTCATCAGAACCTTGTATTGAAACTTTAATAAAATTAAAAATTTTACGCTCGTTTCCATAAATTGTTATATATTTTTCTGATTTTTCATTATAAACAATTTTAGTGATAGCTAATCTTTGAGAATTGTTTATATGTTTGTGGTAGAACAGATTATAAAATTTTACTTTTTGATACTTATTGTACTTTAGTATTGGATATGATAAAGAGTTAAAAATATCCTTATAATTCTCTATTTCTTTGACTAATTTTTTGTTTTCTAGTTTAAGTTCATTGGATCTTATCTCATAATTTGAGATATTTCTTACCCATAATAGGACACCAATCACATTATTAGAATAATCTATTATGCTTTTACCATGACATATACAATAAATTTCACTTTCTTTTGCTTTTAAATCTATAGTGAAAGATTTATTTATCTTTTTTGCTTCAGTAAAATTTTTAACTAAGCCTTCTGACTGTTCAAAAAAATTTACAAATTCGTTAAATGAGTAAAAAACTGTGTTTAATGAAATTAGTAAATTGGGTGAAAACTTTTCTATACGTTTTTTTGAATCCCAGACATAAAATCCATCATCTATAGTATCGATTAGATTATTAATTATGACATTTTCATTTTCTAGATTTTGATTTTATCATGAATCTTTAATCGAGAATAAGAAAGAAAAAAATAATACTAAAATTAATACTGAAAGTACCTCATATAGGAAAAACATGGCGCTTTTAAAATAAATATGAATACTCTGATTATAAAGAGTTATGTATAAATTATACTGAAGAAGTGTATAAGTAAAGATTACCGAACATTTTGAAACCTAATCTCTCATAAAGATTAATAGAAGACTTCATACAATGTGCTACTGCGTATTTACACTTAAATTTCTGTGCTATTTTTATTCTTTCTAGAACCATTTGTGTACCTATGCCTTGATTTCTATAAATTGGTAAAACACCATCACTGTAAAAGCCTGCCACATTATCTTGAATATAAATACCACACGTTCCTATAAACTCATCGTTTAATGTTGCAAAAAATAATCTTAATTTTGATGTATCATTAGGTAATCCACGAAAAAACTCACTAACAGCTCCAATGTTATGATTAAAGATTTTAGAAGTATACAAATCTAATTGCTCTAAAAGTTGATTATTATCTATAATCTTAAGTTTTAAATTTGGAACAACATCAGGTGGTAAAAAGTAATTTGTTACGTTAAGCAAAGCTTTCTTTGGTGTACTAACATGTTTTATGCCGTACTTTGCTAAAATTTTTCTTTTTTTTACATATACCCATGTTGCTTGTATATTTCTTGCTTTTAGATAATTTAAAGTTTTTTGTATAGATAACTCATTATCACAAAATACAAAATTAAACAAAAATTCTCTACTACCATTAATTATAAATACAGTATCGTCAAATTCATCGTGTATTTCCCATTTAGATAAATTTGCTGCATAAAGCATGTAGTCTTTTAGATTTTTAGTAACCAGATCTGAACAACGAATTTCCTTATTTTGCATATAATAAACAATAAAATGCCCCTATAAAAATATAAGCTGAAAATGCAGCTATAACATCATCTAACATAACACCTAAAGATCCTTTAATATGTTTGTCAATTAAATTTGATAGGCCATGTTTTTATTATATCAAAACATCTAAAAGAAAAAAAACATAAAGACAACAAAAAATAATCCATTTCTTGATTGTGCAATAACATAGAACATAAAAATATTGTCAACAATTGACCTACTACTTCATCAATCACGACTTCTTTAGGATCGTGTACAGTTTTATAATATTTTATGTAATTGTTTGTAGACCATAATCCTAATAAAAATAAAAACAAGATTACTACTGCGCCTAAGGTGCTGTTGCTTAAGATAATTGGAGCTAAAGGAAGTGAAGCTAAACTCCCTATAGTGCCTGGCATTTTTTTTATAGTACCAAGTAGCATCCAAGTTGATATTAGTTTGTATATAAACTTCATAGTATGTTTTTTAACAATTTACAAGAATAGAAACGGTTTCATCTATAGAAGCATTTTCATATAATAATTTATAAATAGCTTCACATATTGGCATTTTAATTTTTAGCTTTGCTGCTAAATTAAATACAGACTGAGCAGTACTAAAACCTTCAATCACTGATTTACTTTCTAGTAAAATTTTTTGAATTTCACACTCGCTACCTATCTTAAACCCAAAAGATAAGTTTCTTGAATTAAAGGATGTACACGTCATAACTAAGTCACCTAAACATGAGGGTCCTAATAGAGTATCTACATTATTTTTGCCAACTTTGATAAAATATAAATCCTTAATTTCATTCATGCTTTTTGTTATTAGTGCTGCATGAGCATTACATCCAAGTTTTTTGCCTAAAATAATTCCACAAGCTATGGCAAAAACGTTTTTCAGCGCTGCACAGATTTGTACACCTATAATATCATTACTTAGATGTAGCTTAACATTTTCTTGTTGTAATTCTGAGATCAATTTTAAACCTAACGTAGTATCTTGACAAGCAAGAACCATTGAATAAGGTAGTTTTTTTGCAACTTCTATAGCAAAACTAGGTCCTGAAAATATAGCAATATGATTATTAGGTAGAATCTCTTTTACTATTTCACTAGGTAAGCTTAATGAGGATTTCTCTATTCCTTTACAAGCTATAATAATAGGTATATTTTTTTGTATCTTGCAATAATGCAATTGTTGGCATGTTTCTCTTAAAGATTGAGTAGGAGTAGCTATGATTATAAATGATGCACTACTAGTTATCTCTTCAATTGAAGATTTTATTAATACGTTATCAGGAATAAAACAGCCAGGTAGTTTGTTGCTCTCCTTTTTTTCATTTATTGAATTAATTGTAAGTTTATTATTTGTCCACAGAATCACATTTTGCTTTCTACTCAATGAAATTGCAATTGCTGTACCCCATGCACCGGCACCTAAGATTGATATTGTCACAAAATGTCACCCAAAACATCACTTAATACTTTAGAAAAATAAATCAAATTTGTAAATTAATATAAATCATTTCTAAGAAAAGTAGTTTTAAATACGATAATTTTACTATATTCATCGAATGAAATCGGCTTAAATGATAGTTTTAGTAGCATCAGTATAAAGTACATATTTTATAGCTAATTTACAGAATATTTTCTTATTTTATAAGATTTACTACTTGTATATTTCTCAAACTCCAACACTTGAAATCTAATTTATAAGTATTATATAAGTTTTATAGATTAGTTTGTTATATGAGGAGAAATAAATGTCAAATCCAAATTTAAAACTATTAGATGATAGTGTATTAATAAAGTCTATTAATGAAGAAAAGCAAGGTGGAATTATGCTTCCATCAAATGCTGAAAAGAAACCAACAAAAGGTGAAGTGATAGTTATAGGTGAGGGTGCACGTAACTCAGAAGGTGTGCGTCTTCCCCTTACTGTAAAAGTTGGTGATAAAGTTTTATATCGTCAATGGGCAGGTACGGAAATAGAGCATGATGGTGAAAAATTCATTGTTATGAAAGAGTCTGATATAATAGCTATCATAATAAAGTGAGTTTTATATTGTACAATCAAAGTATTTTTTTTATATGTTTTTTATTAATGAGAGGTGATAAAAATGACGAGTAATATAGTAGTATCAGGAGAACAATTGCAGAAAGCTGTTCGTGAAATTGCAGGATTAGTAGATTCAACAGTAGGAATAACTGGTGGACCGAAAGGATTAACTGTAGGGATTAGTAAACCTTATGGAGCGCCAGAAATTACAAAAGACGGTTATAAGGTGATGAAAAGTATAAAGCCTGAAGAACCATTGAATAATGCAATAGCAAGTATCTTTTCTCAAAGTTGTTCTCAGTGTAACGATAAAGTTGGTGATGGTACAACAACTTGTTCCATATTAACTAGTAACATGGTAATGGAAGCTTCAAAGCCGATAGCTGCAGGTAGTGATCGTGTTGGTATTAAAAATGGTATGCTAAAGGCAAAAGATGTCGTCTTGAAAGAGATTTTATCAATGTCACGAACAATTTCTTTAGAAAAAATTGATGAAGTTGCGCAAGTTGCCATAATTTCTGCAAATGGTGATAAAGATATAGGAAATAGTATAGCTGATTCTGTTAAGAAAGTTGGAAAAGAGGGCGTGATTACTGTTGAAGAAAGTAAAGGTTCTAAGGAATTAGAAGTTGAGCTTACTACCGGTATGCAATTTGACCGTGGTTATCTTTCACCATACTTTGTTACAAATAATGAAAAAATGATAGCAGAGCTTGATGATCCATACCTTTTAATCACAGAGAAAAAACTTAATATTATACAACCGATACTTCCTATTCTAGAAGCTGTTGTTAAATCTGGAAAGCCCTTACTAATTATTGCAGAAGATGTTGAAGGTGAAGCGTTAAGCACTTTAGTAATAAATAAATTGCGTGGTGGGTTGAAGGTTGCTGCAGTAAAAGTACCAGGTTTTGGTGATAGAAGAAAGGAGATGCTTGAGGACATAGCAACATTAACTGGTGCTAAGTATGTCATAAAAGATGAGTTGGGAATTAAGATGGAAGATATTACCCTTGGAGATCTTGGTACTGCTAAAAACGTTAAAATTACTAAAGATAATACTACGATTGTTAGTGAAAACAATGGATCTAAGGAAGTAGAAAGCAGAATTTTACAAATTAAGTCTCAAATTGAAACTTCAACTTCTGATTATGATAAAGAAAAACTAAGAGAACGCTTAGCAAAATTATCAGGTGGAGTTGCTGTACTGAAAGTTGGTGGAGCAACAGAGATGGAAGTTAAAGAGCGTAGAGACAGAGTTGAAGATGCATTGCATGCAACAAGAGCTGCAATAGAAGAAGGTATAGTACCTGGTGGTGGTGTTGCTCTTTTATATGCTGCATCTGCTCTTGAGAAACTAAAAGGGATAAGTGATGAAGAACAATTAGGTATTAACGTTATAAAAAAGGTTCTTAGCGCTCCGATTAGAAAGTTAGTAAAGAATGCAGGTCTTGATCCTGCTATTATAGTAGAACATCTAATTAAGCAGAATGATAAGGAACTTATCTATAATGTAGAAACTATGAACTATGCAAATGCATTCACATCTGGTGTAATTGATCCAGCAAAAGTAGTTCGTATCGCTTTTGAAACAGCAATATCTGTTGCAAATGTATTAATTACAACTGAGTCTATGATTGTTGATGTACCAACTAAGGATGATCATTCTTCGCCTCCTATGGGTGGTGGTGGAATGGGTGGTTTTTAAGTAAACTAAAAAACAATAGAGCAGGGGATTTCTCTTGCTCTATTTGCCCAAAGATTTTCCATAAATCACCATATAAACCTGCACTTTTTTAACATAATTCGTCACCCTCACTGCAAGTATTAACCTTTTTTTAATTTATTTTTTATTTGACAATTCTTAAATAATATTATTTTAGTAATGGAGTGTGATTTATTTTAGAAGAGTAAAAATTGAAAATAATACTTTATTATATGACAAATATTCAAAAGCTTTGGAATGAGGTAATAATAAAGAAATTAAAAATTTAATTGGTGCTGATAATGTTTGGCTCGGGATAAAATTGCAGCACTGCTTTACATCTTGCTACTAGCATTGGTAAATCTGATGTAGTTGAGTTACTTATAAGTAAAGGTATTCTTGTTGATATTAGGAATGATTATGGCTGGATTCCTTTACATGTTGCTGCTAAAAAAGGCATGTTAGTGTGGCTGAATTTTTGATAAGCAAAGGTGCTAGGATTAATGATCAGAATAAAGATAGTAAGATAGCTTTAGAGATTCTTATTAAAAAAGATGTAAATATCAAAAAAAAATTCAAACATACAACTTCTGTAAGTCAAATAAATTTAGAGAAATCAGCGCTGAAAGAAATATATTGGCCTGTAAAATAATCCATCAGATTAAACAGTGTATTTTTTTTATGAGCTTTGTATCGATATCTTTAAGTGAAGATTGTGGACTAATTACATTTTTAATGCGATTTTCACTCTGTCTGCTATTGACAATTTTTGTCTCATTTTGCATTATTTCGCCCAGCATTTTCTCAATACAGATTTTCAACATATCTGAAAACTTATTTATTTGCTTAAACTCTGGAAAGGCTTCTTCTGCAGATAAATATAAGGTTTTTAATATTTTAGAATATCTTCCACCTATTATATGGGATTCTATATCTGTACATATTGTAAAAAAATCCATATTCTTTAATGATACACCAGACTCTTTAGCTGTATTTTTCAATATTTGCTTAAATTTTTTTGTTATGCTTAGTGCATAACTTCGTGCTTCTGATTGGGATATTTGTTTCTCTAATAAAGGTATATATTTTTGACCTGTAATCTTTCTAATAAATAAATCAAGTAACGTTAGCGTACCATTAAGATCAATTGGTTGTGAAACATTTGATAATGATGTGTTTTCTGATTCTGTAATCAAAGTGGATTTGGAATAAAATAATCTGCCTATAAAACGGTTTAGCCAACCTAATAAATCTTTTGAAGGTTCACTATTTGTACTATTCTCAAAAGCGTTACGACGATGACGATTATGCTTGCGCTTATGTCTATGTTTATGGATAGATTGAGTTTTGACTGACACATCATCTTTCCTTGAATGAGGAAAAACACTATTATAGACTTTGTCTTCATACTCTTTTTTTATCTCATCAAAGTCTCTTGCTACACTTATTTTTTCTTTATGATCTTTCAATACTATTTCTTTATCTGTAAATTTTATTACCAATGTTTGTATTTTTGCTTCTTGGTAAAATTTTACGAGAGTAATGGTACACAGCTTACTATTTGGTAAAAAAGCATTGGTTATTATCAAATTATTTTTTACACGAGCAAAAGTATAGTTGCCTATCTCTTCAGAAACTACTACCTTACTTTCTTCCTCTATATCTTCAGGCTGTATCACAATAATATTTTTATCGCTTTCAGCAAAAACTAAAGGTAGTGGCTTTAACTCAAACTCCTCAATCTTCATAGGTAGATTGTTTATAATTACGTGCAATCTTTCATACCAGTTTGTCACTAATGCATTCCTTAGTCTTATGCTCACAATGAAAATTAGCTGTGATTGTGTTTTTACTAACTTGCTTATTTTATCATAATATGTTTTAATTAATAAGTCTTTCTTATCTATTATAATTATTGTGTTTAATGTTTTACCTAAGTCTTTTTTTACCTGTTTTGTTATTTGACGTAAGTCTAGAGTATCTATTAAATTTTCCTTATCAACATCATAAATTACTACTTCTGGAATAGGTAGTTTACTATGATTCAACTTTTCATAACCAGAAGCTATTACATATATATTTTCACCTCCATTTCCTACCAGATGACTTCTATAGTGTGGGTTATTAGGAAGAACATCATGTTTGCCATGACCTATAGCTATAGATTCATCGTTTAATGACGAGTGTATAAAGAGAGACATTTTTAAGTTATTTGCTATGTATGGATATTGAGTAATTATTTCGCTAACAAATCTGTCTGTGTTTTGAATTGCATACAAATTACCTTTGTTTCCAACGTGAATTTTTGTATTATCATTCAATTCATAAGAAATATCTTTTATATTACTATTGTACGTAATAGATGTTTCAATGTTTTTTAAGAATTTAAACTTGATGTTTGTTCTATTTGGAAGGGTGTTATTAAAATTTATAGTAGCAATATCTTGTAGTGTATTTTTAATAAAAAACTATGCTTACCACTACTTTCAAGATTGATAGATGCTTTACCTTTTTTTTGATTTACGAAGTATTTGAACTTACCCTCTGATACATAGTTGTGAATTGTAGTATAAGGCCTTACTATTATCTGTACTCCATTTATGTGACTGTAACTTCCACAGTTTCCAGAGTATTTATAATCAGAAGAACACTCATCATAACCTATACTTATAATGTCTTGCTCAACACTATTTTTTCCACCACGTCCATCTATATACTGTATATTAAAATCACAATCTATAATATCCTTTTCATCTTCTCTTGCTAAAACCCTATTCATCCTGCTTAACGATACATAACTTGCACTATCTATGGTATGTATTCTATTTGGGCTAATCATTAGATACTCATTTCCTAAAGCAAACTTACTTAAATCTAAAGTATTAGTTCCTCTGCCTCCGTGAATATACCCTTTAATATTACTACCTTGTAAAATAAAAATGTCATCTTCATCACTCCCAAAAATGTTCTTATCACCATCGCCTATTATAAAAATATTACTGTAATTCTTAAATCCTTTAACATAATCATTACCATCGCCCAAGTTAAATAAGGTATAATTTCCTGTTCTATCTTTTATATATTCTATACCTATGGCTTTTTCACAGTAGTAAGCTCCACTTTCTGGAGCTTGTTCATAATTCCCTTGTGGTAAACAGAATAATTTTCCCTCACTTGGATTATCAGGTTTTGTTCTATCCCACTTTATGTCGGTTCTTTTTTCATCAAGTAGGACTATATTATTCAAATCTTCCTTAAGTGTAGTTGTACATACTTCTTTTTTTTTACGACATGGTTTAATAGTTCCAGAACGATAAACATTGCACCATTCTAAATACTTAACGACACGACAAGAATCTACAACTGATTTACTAGTAGGAAAAACATATCTCTGAATACTATTGTGTTGCTTTAAATAATTGATTGCCTGTTTTACCAATTTATTATACAGTTCTTTTTTTTCCAATAATTCTTCTATTTCTAACTCTGGCTTTACTCCTACAAATGCACGCAACCCTTCAATTAATTTTTCATCCCATTTGAGATGAATGACCTCGTCAATGCTAGCAACTCTCTTTATTGCTTTGTATATATCAGTACCAATAAACACAACAGCTCCAATTCCAGCACCAATAGGTCCAGTAACAGATGAAACTCCTTCAAGTATTTCAAAAGATTCAGCAACTTCTACACCTATTTCTGCAACATCAACTCCAATGTAGATACTATCACTAGATATATCTACAGCAGCATCCTTATTACCCTTCTTATATTCCTTTATTTGATTAACTAGATCATAAGCAATGAAAGCTGAAGTTCCACGAGCAAGAAAAGGTGAGGCTACTTTTAGAGATTTACCAAGCATTACTTTGTCATTTAAAATCAATGCTTCTCCTTTAAGAGATGCAGCTTCAGCAACTTTAACAAATCCTTGACTACCTACAATGAAACCCACATTAATTGCAACACCTTCATAATCACCATTAAAAAAATCACCAAAAACATTTTTAGCCATCATTCCGTACATAGTCATATCAGAGATTATTCCTACTTTGTTTAAATGACTTATTACTCTATAGTTATTTATAAGAACATTTATCTTACTCTGAAATTTACCACCTATCTTTTCTTTACCTACTTTATTCGCAATTTCTATTAGTCTAGAGCGTTTTTCACCATTTTGATTTTTTAGATAAATTAGAAATTTCTCACTGTCAATTTTAATCTTTTCAACATCTCTAGGTTCATTTTTTTCTTCATTAAATTCATCTATTTCTTCCCATGATATACAATTACTTATTTCTCTTTTACTCCTTGAACTAGTTTTAGAACATATTAAATCACCTGTTTTTGAGAATTTATTTGACAATGAGTTATTCGTATCAGAAGAATCTAGATTTCTTTTTGAAGGAGAAACTGACTCAGATATTATTTTATTGTTTATGTCTTGTTTATAAGAATTAACCGTTGATGCAATCAGTATTTTTTGAGCTCTATATTCTGGTAATTTATTGATATATTCTAGAAGTTCAATAGCTGATGTTTTTTGTACGTCTTTATAGTAATTGATGATAATCTTTAATATATGTTCCTGTATATTATAAGCACTATTACTCAGTTTATTTGAATTATTTAGGAATTCTTGAAATATATCTATGTAGTTATCATTGTCGTTTAATGCTGGCACAATACGATTAATGTAATTAAACATGAAGTCTACGTGTTCCTTAAACATAGGATTTTGATACTCTGAGAGACTAACTAAATGGTTCCATACTACAGATTTTTCTGCACTCCCATATATTGCTGTTAAGTAAATAGCATAGTTAGATATTGCTGTTTTTATTAAAAATGCACGATATTGCTCATTGTCTTTTCCATTGAAATAGAAAGATTCAACCGCATTAAAAAATTTATCAATTAAGGTTACATACTTGTTACCCTCTTTGTTTTTTTCTTTTTTAAGGTTTTTCTTAAATAATTCAACCATGAGGAATGCAGCTCTTGTTTCTAACACAGCTTTAATTTGTTGATCAAGAGTAAGTCTATCCATAGCAAGAGTTAAAATTTGGGATATTATTTGTTCATTATTGCTATTCACCACTTCTTGAAAAATTCTATAATTATTTTGCTTTAATATTTTTTTTTGCTCTTCTACTCCTCCAATTTTATGCGTATATTTCAATATTAGTTTAAAAGTCTCGAGGCTTCTGGAGTCTACAGCTTGATAAATAAGATCGTAATCATCTGATTGTATGATATCTTGATGTTCTACATTAATTTCACTGATATGCTCTGTTATCCAATTTAGTATTTTTAAACGTGAAAGAGAGATGGATTCTTCTAAGTTATCAAGGTAATTATCCTTGTTTAATATCGTACTCTGCTCGTTTTTTTTTTAGCATCATTCCAAAGTGAGTTCAGCATCTCTACATCATCACTAACAACTATCCTGTCAATTATAAGCTTATTTATATCCCTGCTATTATTATCAGTCAATTTCAATAAAGATAATATGTCTTCATTTAAATTTAAATCAAGCCTTGTATTTAACTCACTTAGTGATTTTTGTAATGTACATAATACAGCCAACCTTAACCTCAGGGCATCTAAAGTATTTTCGGAGTAAGTATTGAAAGTATTCAGCTGCCACTTTATCATCTCATCTGAGCTACCATGGTGAAATTGGTGTTGTACAAGCAAATCTAACATTCGTGTTTTATCTTCAAAAACCAAAAACCAGGAATCGTGTAAAAAATTCAGTATATCTATTCTTTCATGTAACAAAGCATACGAAAATAAAGAACGTACTGTCCAAGCAATCCTAAATGCTTTTACTCCCTGTCTAGGACTTTTATCGGTGTTAATATGGTTAAATATCCATCTTAATGTATAAAAAGATTCATATGAACCGTCGATACGAAAATCTGAACTTCCTAATATTTTTATTAACATATTGTCTTTTTCTCTACTATTGCCAAGTTCTTCAGAGTCCCAAATGAAGTTTATCATATCACTTCTACCCTCTGTAAGAGCGTTAAGAAAAATAAACTCTGACATTTCTAGTATGCTTTTTTCTCCTATAAAGAAGGCATATAATGAGTTTCTTGCATTCATAAAACTACTTATAAAACTATTACAATTTTTTCTTATAGCGCTACGTAATATTGAGTGATAAATTTTTTGTTTCACATTTAGATCATTAATTCCTTTTTCATTAATAAAATTAATCTGCTTCGTAACTTGATTAAACAATTGCTCTTGTGAATTTTTGCTTGTCTTTCTTATTAAAATAATCTATCAATCGAACTTCTCGAGGATGATCTTCTTGATTTATTTTTAATAAACTTCTTATCTTATTATTTGACAATATAGTTTGTTGAAATTCATTTCCTGCCAGAAAATCAAAAACAAATTTTTCTATAATACCTATATCCAAGAGAGCTAACTCTTTATATAAACTTACTGAATCTAAATTAGAGTCACCAATAATGATATCTTTTTCTTGCACCTTATTGGCAATTTTTTCTATATAAGCTTTTACATTAGATTTAGAAATATTTTCTCCACTACTTTTAATAATAGATACTACTTTTCTGAGTGAGTAAAAAAAACTTTCTTCCGAAAAAATCATTTTTTCCGTAGTGCTAAGTATAAATTCATTCACCTCATTAGGTAAAAAAACAACATGAAATTCACTCAATAAAGTAGATCTTACCATTTTTAGTAATTTTTCTGTTTTGCTAGTATTATCTTGAAGTATGCTACTTATTAATGCGTTACTTATGCGTAAACCTACACGATTGCGATCTAAATTAAGAATAAGTGCTAAAAATCTTACAGTAACGGCTTTTCTTCCTGTTAAAGTAAGTAATTTTGGAATATTCTGATAAGATAACATTGTGATACATTTCCCTCATATTGAAATTAGTATTTTATGTTGTAAATCAATATATATACAAGTATAATGTTATCTTCAGAAAGAAAATTTTTAAATTTAGAAGATCTTAAGACAAGTGTTGTTATGATAAAACACCTGCAGATATTTTGTAATAGTACATTCTCAGAAAGGTATTAATAACATTCATAGCAATTTTGCTACTTCTAATATGATTTTTATCCTAGATTAAATTTACTGACTTATTCAATATTTGTATTATATAAAATATGTTATTTGCTTTATTTTAGCCTATTAAGTTTTGAAATATAAAGTAACTTATATTATAATACCCTAATGCTTTATACTTGAAATGCAAAAGAATATAATAGAAAGTAATTTTTTATTCTGTAAAAAGTGGGTATTTTTGGCAGTGTCTGCACTTGCTTCTTCGGGATTGCTTTCAATAATTATTGTGTTTTTACGTCTACCTTTCATTTCTTCTAACATTCCTTCTGCACAGTATATTTTTGATAATGCACTGACAATACATGTGAATTTATCCATTTTAGTATGGATGTGTTCAATAATATCTCTACTGTTTATTATTAATCTTCCGTATGCAAAAAGTTGGTTTAACTTATTCTGGATTTTATCAATTTTTGGAATGTCTTTGATGTTTGTTTCTGCATTTGTTCCAAACAGTGAAGTGATTAAGAGTAACTATATTCCAGTGCTAGAAAATAAATTATTTTTATTTGGTCTCAGTTTATTTGTCTTTAGTATATTAATAACCTTAATACTCGCATTAAGCAAACAAACTTCACTCTTATCTGTTGGTCAAGTTGGTATAGCTGTTATATTTTTATGCTCGTTTTTGTGCTTTGTTTTGGCATATCAAAATATGTCACCAAATCTATATCACTCAGACAAAAATCTATTTTATGAGTATCTCTTTTGGGGAGGTGGGCATTTATTACAATTTGCTTTTACTCAAGGAATGTTTCTAGTGTATTTAATAATGCTTAACCCTACAAACAGTAAAATAACTACTTTACCATTGCTTATAAACACAATTTTAGCTGCATGTGCGCCATTTATATATTTCATTTACCCTGTAGATAGTGTTGAGTTAATACAGTTTTTTACCTGGCATATGAGAATAGCTGGAGCATTTTTACCATGCTTTTTAATAATATTAGTATATTGCAACATCAAAACTCTAATTAATGATAAAGATAATTATTTATTACATTCGTTTTTATTATTCATTTATGGAGGTGTGCTAGGAGTATTAACAATAGAAGGTAATGTTGTGATTCCTGCTCACTATCATGGATCTGTTGTTGGAATTACTATAGCTTTTATGAATTTTATTTATTGGTTATTACCTCAATTGAATTGCAAAAAAGCAAAAAATTTCATAGTAAAGTTGCAAATTTATAGCTATAGCATAGGTCATTTATTACATATTACAGGTCTCGTATGGCTTGGTGGATACGGTGCTTTAAGGAAAACCGCGAATTTACCAGAAATTTCATCAATTTTAGCGCGCATATGTTTTATCATAGGAGGAGTTATTTCGGTTATTGGTGGAATGTTGTTTATAGTCATTATATTTTCACAACTTTTTACAAAGTGTGATAATTTTCCTAAAAATAAAATGAATTAATAGTAATTTAGTTTAGCGTTTTCTAAAGCAAACTTGACGTACAGCTGCTACTATGTCTTGCACTTGAGGTAATGATTCTTTTTCAAGATTTGCGGCGTATGGAAGAGGTACATCTTTTCCTGTAACCCGTATAACTGGAGCATCAAGATAATCAAAACCATGTTCCATAACAATAGCTGAAAGTTCAGCTCCTATTCCCGCAAACGGCCACCCTTCTTCCACGCTTACTAGTCTATTAGTCTTCTTTAGGGAATTAATAATTGTATCATTATCAAGGGGCCTTAGGGTTCTTAATCTACCACTTCAGCTTCTATACCTTCTCTTGCAAGTAGATCTGCTGCATTTAAAGCATAGATTACTTGCAATGAAAAAGCTGTGATGGTTACATCTTTTCCTTCACGTATTACTCCAGCTTTCCCTATTTCTAATAAGTATTCTTTATTCAAAAGTTGATCATCAGGAATTTCATGTTCATGTCCATAAGCTATTTCGTTTTCTAGAAATATTACTGGATTAGGGTCTCGAATAGCTGATTTTAGTAATCCTCTACAGTCGGAAGCGAAATAAGGTGCTATTACTTTTAACCCTGGTACATGTGAGTACCAAGATGCAAAGCACTGTGAATGTTGCGCAGCAACTCTTGCTGCAGCACCGTTTGGCCCACGAAATACTATGGAACAACCAAGTTGTCCTCCTGACATGTAGTTTGTTTTTGCTGCAGAATTGATGATTTGGTCAATAGCTTGCATGGAAAAATTGAAGGTCATAAATTCTACTATTGGTTTTAGTCCAGCAAATGCTGCTCCAACAGCAAGTCCAGTAAATCCATGTTCAGTAATAGGGGTATCTATTACCCTGTCTTTTCCAAATTCTTTTAGTAATCCCTTGGTTACCTTATATGCACCATCGTACTCTGCAACTTCTTCACCCATCACAAAAACATCAGGATTATTTTGCATTTCTTCCCTAAGTGCCATGCATAAAGCTTCTCTTACAGTTAAGCTTGTCATTTTTCTATTCTATAGGTTTTGCTCATGCAATATATCAAGATTGATGAATTTAGTAAAGTATTACGTTTCTGTATTAAAGTACTTAACATTTTATTAATCCTCAACACTATAATATATTCTTTTTTCTTTTTCTATTCTTTCTTGCTCTTCAATACAATATATAGCAAGAGGATTTGCTTCAAGTCTTTCCAATCCTATTTCTTCTCCAGTGCCTTCACAATAACCATAAGTACCCAACTTTATCTTTTCTAGTGCTTCTCTAATTTTCTCTCCTTTTTCTTTTCTACGCCCAATTAATTTTTCATTTTCATCATCCTCAATAAAGTAGTATGTACTACCATCACTTTTCTGTATTTCCAATTCATTAAGCATAAATTGTAACTTCTTATTAAAGTACTCTAAATGCTTTAGATTCATATATTCTTCATCTTCTGATAGAATATTCTCTTGTAATAACATTGTCTCGAATGATTTTGTATTCATAATTACCTCGCTAATTAAATAAAAGAATTTTTATATAATATAATCTAGAAAGCATGAATTATACTACTATTAAGTAAATAACATAATTAATAATAAACATTTAACATTACAAATATGATTTATATTTTTAGGAGAATTATCACTGATTTATCATATATAGTGTGTCTTTTTATTATAATGCTAAGTTTATCTTTGTTTATATTAGAAAAGCATGATAAACAAGAATTAATTTTAGCGTTAATATGGATATGCACTACTTTTGTTTTACAAATTTCTACAAGTAACTTGTTTACATCTGATTACCATGAAGGAATCTTAGAACAAATTTTTATACAACCAATTTCTTCTAGATTTATCATTTTTTGTAAGATTTTTACTCACTGGATTTTGTTTGGATTACCAATTTCAGTAGTTTCTTTTATATTTATCGAAGCTTTATACAATAGTATTGAATATTCAATAAAAGTAGGCTTATCTCTATTAATCAATACGTTAATGATAATCAATATATCAGCTACAGGGCACTCGTTAACAATTGGTAAAAGCGTTGCAGCATCAGCAATTTCACAAATTTTAGTTTTACCAATGATAATGCCAACTTTTGTATATTTTGAATTGTTGATAAAATCTGAATATTTACCACTGAATATTCAAGTATTGTCAATGACCACTTTGGTTTTTATCGTTTTGATAGCTAATAGTACTATAGCTACTTATGTAGCATTAAAATTTGCTATAGAACAAGATTAAACACGTGAAAAATTATAAAACCCAGTTATTTGCCAATGTACAAAACTGTTCAATACTTAAATTTTCTGGACGTTCATTTCCTCTTAATTGAGCTTTTTCAAGAACAGAATCAACATTATGTATTATATTTTTGAGACTATTTCTAAGAATTTTTCTTCTTTGAGTAAAAACTTTGTGTGTCAATTGTGTTAAAATTTCTAAATCTACAGCAAATCTTTTCCTAGGCAAGGAGTTTGCTGTAATTACCGAGGAATATACTTTTGGCTTTGGAAAAAATTCTTTAGGATCAAGGTCAAATTTCTATTTTTATATCACATAATAGTTGACTTATTATTGATAAATAACCGTAATTTTTAGAATTAGGTTTTGCTGCAATTCGATTTGCTACTTCCTTTTGAAAAGTTAATGTGAAGCTTGTAAAAAAATTTATATTATTTAGCCATTTTAAAAACAAAGCTACTGATACATTATAAGGCAAATTAGCAATTACTTTAACAGGATGTTCTATTAAATTTTTTTCTGTAATGAAAAGAGCATCTGCTTGAATGATTCTATACTTTTTTGGATAATAATTTAATAATTGATTGTGTTGTTTTACTAAATTACTATCCTTTTCTATAGATAATAAAGATTTTGGATTACGTTTTAATATTTCCCTTGTTAAAGAGCCATATCCAGGACCAATTTCAATAACGTTAAAACCTTCTAAATCACCAGCTAAGTCAACTACTTTTTTTGCTACTTCTTGTGATAAAAGAAAATTTTGTCCTAGACTTTTCTTTGGCTTTAAAAAAGTTGGTTTCATAATTTTCTGCTAAACAGTATAGTAATAGTGTAAAAGTTAATTTAGTACAATTTATTTCAGAAAATTTTCTCATTACAATTAGAATAATTTGTATCAAAGGAGATTTTATTTGTTGATTTGTTCATATATACTCTCAATCTTGTTCCTTTTTTTAACTTGCGATTTAATATCTCTTCAGCTAGATAGATCTTTATTTCATTATCAATAATTCTCTCTATTTGTCGTGCTCCAGTATCTTTATTATAACCCAAACGTGCAAGGTGAAATGTTACGTCATCTTCTATAAAAAAATTTATGCCCTTTTGTGTAAGTTGTTTTTTTAGCTCCATAATAAATTTATTTACTATATGTAAAATCACCTCTTCACTTAAATCAGCAAAAGAAATTACTGCATCAAGCCTATTACGAAATTCAGGACTAAAAACTTGCTCAATTGCTTTTTCACTATCATTGATATCAAAGTTTTTATTTCCAAAGCCAATAGAACTTTTGTTACGTTCAAGAGCACCTGCATTAGTTGTCATAATTAAAATTACGTTGCAAAAGCTGATTTTACGTCCATAAGTGTCTGTAATACAACCATAATCCATAATCTGTAACAGTATGTTACAGATATCTCTGTGAGCCTTTTCGATCTCATCAAAAAGCACAACACTATATGGACAATTGGATACAGCTTCTGTGAGTAATCCACCTTGATCATAGCCTACATATCCAGGAGGCGAGCCTATCATTCTAGATACTGTATGAGGTTCCATATATTCAGACATATCAAAACGTATCAGATTCATATACATGCTTTTTGCTAGCTGTTTTGCAAGTTCAGTTTTTCCGACACCAGTTGGCCCTGCAAAGAGATAATTCGCCAGAGGTTTATTGTAATTTCTCAGTCCAGATTTTGCTATTTTAATAGAGTTAACAAGAGATTCTATAGCTGGTTCTTGGCCAAAAATTACCCTTTTTAAATTGTCTTGTAAAGATATCACCTTTTGCATATCATTGGGCTCAGAATTGCAAGGTATATTCGTAATTCTAGCAATAACGTTTTTAATATCTCTACTATTTACTACTTTACGTCCATTTTTTAGTAATTTACAACTTGCCCCTGCTTCGTCAATAACATCAACTGCTTTATCAGGTAGTGTTCTTCCAGTAATATATTTACATGAAAGTTCTACAGCAGATTGAATAGCGCATTTTGTATAATATACTCCATGATATTGTTCGTAGTAATGTTTCACACCTTTTAATATCTTTATTGTTTCTTGCGCAGAAGATTCTTTAACGTTGATTTTTTGAAATCTTCTTGCTAATGCTTTATCTTTTTCAAAACTACTACTGTACTCTCTGTATGTAGTTGCACCTATACAGCGTAATGTACCTCTTGCTAATGCAGGTTTAAGTAGATTACCTGTATCAAGGAAGCTACCATTTGTTGAGCCAGCTCCAATTATTGTATGTACTTCATCAATGAAAAGAATTGCGCCAGATTTTGCTTCTATCGCTTTTATTATAGACTTTATTCTTTCTTCAAAATCACCTCTATAACGTGTTCCAGCAAGAAGTAATCCTAAATCTAATGCATACACTACGCAAGACTTTAATTGATTTGGAACATTACCCTCAATAATTTTTAATACTAAGCCTTCAACTATTGTAGTCTTACCTACACCTGGTTCTCCTACATACAGAGGGTTGTTTTTTCTACGCCTTGATAATACTTCTATAGTGCGATCCAACTCATATTTACGACCAATAACTTGATCTATTTTGCGATTCCTTGCATAGTCATTTAAATTTTTACAGTAAGTGCGTAAAACTTCTTCATCTTTAAGTATTTCACTTTTTTTTACTGAAAGCGAGATATCGTTATTTCTATCAAAGTTTACTTTATGACCAGTCATATGTTCATTATATCACTGAAATTCATATTAGATATATAGTAAATAAAATCACAATTCTTTGAGTTTTTTTTTTGTAAAAGGTCTTCAACATCTAAATGTTGTCCAGATAAAATTTCTGCTAAAACACTTGCTCCGTTAATTTCTTTTTTCCCTAATTTGTAAGCATGTATTACAGATCTGTGTATTAAATGCTTAAATGTTGAGCTGGGTTCAATTTCATTAACGATTGATTGTGAATTATTTAGTAAAGGATCTTGGTTTTGGTAATTCATCTGAATGTTACATCTAGATAAAACATTATTCAGATTTATCACTTCATCAGCTTTAATATTAAATTTTAATAATAAATAATTTACATCTATATCTTTGGTTAAAGCTAATAGTAGATGTTCCAATTTTGCATATTTAAGCTTAAGATTAAAAGCGATTAATAATGCTTTATTTAAACTTTGTTCTAAGTTCTTAGAAATCATTTGTTTATTTCTGTGAGACTTATAAAAAATAACATTAATTTATTAAAAAAACTAAAATTAGGTAGTTTGAATCTTCTTTAAAAACTACTTTTAGACCTAGAAGCTTTTTATTGAATAGACCTCTTTCGAAACTGTAGATTTACAACTCCCAATTCGTTGATTTCGATAGCGATTTGCAATAATTTTTCAGTAAACCTATCACATTTTCAACCACAACTCTTTGGCTTACAATCTCCCTGATCTTATTTTCCACTCGCATTCTGAACAATGCCAGCAGCG
The DNA here is from genome assembly GCF_918315375.1 of Wolbachia endosymbiont of Chironomus riparius. Taxonomy (NCBI): domain Bacteria; kingdom Pseudomonadati; phylum Pseudomonadota; class Alphaproteobacteria; order Rickettsiales; family Anaplasmataceae; genus Wolbachia; species Wolbachia endosymbiont of Chironomus riparius. Next base: position 453,038 of record NZ_OU906733.1, on the reverse strand, counting down.
ATCCTTTTGCTCTGGTGTCAACAGCTTTTTGCGATACTTTTTATATCGGCATCTATCTACTGGCAAAATTTCTCTCGTATTCTAAAGTCATGCATTCTACCTCTATGTGACTTCGAAACTGACAAAATTTTTCTATTTTCTGTATGACAATTTCCGTTTTTAGTGTGTGCTTTTTCTTTTTTTCAGAGTAAAAATACCAATACTTGGTTGCTCATTCGCTTGCATCAATCTCATGTCTCTTTTTAACACCTCTTTTCGTCCTGGTAACGCAAGATTTGGGAAAGTATCTTCCATCTACTTTATGATTTTTTACACTGTGCTTTCGCTTACTCCATAACTTTGCGCGATATGTCCTGTATTCCCCGAGATATTCTGATACCATAAGTAGAATATTCTCCTCGCTCAGCTTGTTTTCCTACCACCTTTTATCTTCTTTTCCTTCCCATAAAATCTCTGCCATTTTTTTTGTGTTGCTTTTTTTACTCCACTTAATCGATCAAATGTCTCTTCTTCTAGCTCTTTCACTTTTTCGTATTTCATTTTCTCTTGCTCCAAAACTAATCACTTTTTGGTTTTATTCTAGTTTCAAAATAGGTCTATTGTTTTTGTATATAACTAAATTATAAGAAGTAATGTTGACTATATGTATATTCTTTTTTGCTATTAAAAAGTGTTTTATTTTATAAGATTTTTACCTATAAAAATTATGTCTCAATTAAAAAAATATACTTGAACTCAAGCTTGTATACATGAGAATTCACATCTCATGTAAGATAAGAAAGGAGATGTATGAGAATCAACATAAAACTCGTTCTAAAATTTCCTGTTGTTGCTTAGCATGGATATTTGAATAACCACATGCTGGAGATGCAGATGAAGGTCTTGCAATACATTTAGGTCTTTTATCTTGCACGTCTAAGTTAGATAGCACTTCTTCTATGAGTGCATCAACAAAAAACCATCCTCCCATATTTTTTGGCTCTTCTTGACACCATATCACTTCCGCATTTTTATATTTATCAAGTTCATAAGCTAGCTTGTCAGCTGGAAATGGGTAAAACTGTTCAATGCGTATTATCACTATATCATTGACTTTTTTTAATTCACACATTTCAATTATATCATAATAAATTTTACCGCTGCACAATATAACTTTTCGTACTTTATTAAATCCGACTTTTTCGTAAACGCGAATTGTACCAATATTTGTTATATCAGGATCAACAAAAGCATTCTTAAAGTTTTGAAAGACAAATTCGTCTAAAAATATACTCAAGATTTGTGTACCAATTCCTCTACCTACATAATCTAGTTCACCAATATACCAATCTATAGCAGCACAGTTATTTGGTAGTATTGAAGTGTCATAACCTTGCTCTGGTAGAAAGTCATGCTTATTGTAGTATTGGATATAACCAATATCTATTTTATTAAAATTAACGATAAAGGCATGAATTGGTTTTTCAATGATTTGCGTTTGAAGCTTCAAGCGTTTAAATCCTCTAGCATAACTACTATATTTTTTTTCAATCTGTTCTAACGTCCAATTTATATTTTAATCCCACCATATTTTTACCTGAGGTGTTTCCAGTCATTTTAGTAATAAAGGAAAAATGTTCGCTTGATAGGGATGTAAATGTTATGTTCTTGTCCATAACCCATCTTCAATTAATAAAAGCCTTTTTGAGTAAGTGCTGATATAAGTTTACATATTTTTAGTATATAATAATTTTAGATATATAATATGTAAAACATGGATGATTTTATAAGAATTAAAAATGCAAAAGAGAATAATCTTCAGGGTATAGATGTTAATATACCAAAAAATAAATTTATCGTTATCACTGGACTTAGTGGCTCAGGTAAGTCAAGTTTAGCTTTTGATACAATTTATGCAGAAGGACAACGACGGTATGTGGAAAGTTTGTCTTCTTATGCACGTCAATTTCTGAACATTCAAGATAAACCAGATGTTGAATCAATTACTGGCCTTTCACCTGCTATATCTATTAATCAGAAATCAATCTCAAAAAATCCAAGATCCACCGTTGGAACTATAACTGAAATTTACGACTATCTACGTTTAATGTATGCCCGAATAGGAATTCCCCATTCACCTTTAACCGGTTTACCAATAACTAAGCAGACTATATTTCAAATTGTAGATACTATCATTGCATTACCTAAAGAAACTAAAATACAGATACTTGCACCAATTGTACATGGAAGAAAAGGTGAACATTTAAAGGAAATACTTGAAATAAAGAAAAAAGGTTACGTGAGATTAAAGTTAAATAATAAGATACATCATATAGATAATTTACCTAAATTAGATAAAAATAAAAAACATAATATATCGGTAATTGTAGATAATATAGCTATGTCTGATGATGTAGTTAATATACTGTTAAGCAGTATAAAATTGGCACTTAAGCTTGGTAATGGATTGATTCATGTAGAAATTACCAGCTTACCATATATTCACAATTCAGAGTATAAAAATGGTCATGTATTTACTTTTTCAGAAAATTTTATTTGTCCAGAATCCGGTTTTGCTCTAGAGGAAATAGAGCCAAGGCTATTTTCCTTTAATAGTCCATATGGAGCATGCGATATATGTAATGGTCTTGGTAAAAAATTAAGTATTGACATAAAACTAATAGTACCTGATGAAGCTCTTTCAATATTAGAAGGTACAATAGAACCAATAGGGCCTATTACGCACGTAAGAAATAGGTCTTTAAAAAATATCATTCTATCTTTGACTGAAAGTTATAAATTTAACCTTGATACTCCGTGGAAAAATATAGATCAAAAAGTGAGGGATATAATATTTTTTGGCTCTAAAGAAGTTAATTTTCAAGGTTTGATTAACATGTTAGAAAATCAGATGGTTTACGATGAGGCACTTGTTGGGCAGTATAGCTCTGTAATGAATTGTAAAAATTGTGATGGATTTAGGTTAAAAAAAGAGGCGCTTTCGGTAAAAATTAGTGATAAACACATAGGGGAAGTGGCAAATTTAAGCATAGATGAATCTCTTGATTGGTTCGGGGAGTTACCAAATGGACTTAATGATCAGCAAAGGCAAATTTCAGATAAGATACTAAATGAAATAATAAAAAGATTAGTATTTTTAACAGATGTGGGGCTTAATTACTTAACTATTGGTCGTGAATCAGGCACTCTTTCCGGAGGGGAAAGCCAAAGAATAAGGCTTGCTTCGCAAATTGGTTCAGGATTAACAGGCGTTTTATATGTTCTAGATGAACCATCGATAGGTTTACATCAATGTGATAATGACAGACTAATTGATACACTTAAAAACTTAAGAGACATGGGTAATACCGTAATTGTTGTTGAACATGATGAAGATACAATTATGGCTGCTGATCATGTAATTGATATCGGTCCAGGTGCTGGGGGTAATGGTGGAAAAATAGTTGCAGAAGGCACTCCAAAAAAAATTATGGAGAGTACAGACAGTATAACAGGGCAATATTTAAGTAATCGAAAGATTATTCTCATAAATAAAAAAAGAGTACAAACAGGTAAGTTTATAAAGCTATTTAATGCATATGAAAACAATTTGAAGAGCATAGATGTAAAATTTCCAATAGGAAATCTTATTTGTGTTACCGGAATATCGGGAGGGGGAAAATCAAGCTTAGTAATAGAAACCTTATATAAATACTTAGTACATAAAATAAATAATTCCTCAACAAAACATTGTAAGTGTAGTAAAATTGAAGGATTGGAATATATAGATAAAGTCATAGAGGTTGATCAATTACCAATTGGAAGAACTCCAGCATCAAATCCTGCTACTTATGTAGGCATTTTTACTCATATAAGAAATTGGTTTGCCGGTTTGCCAGAATCAAAAGCACGAGGATACAATATAAGTCGATTCTCGTTTAATGCTCAAGGTGGAAGGTGTGAAGCTTGCAAAGGAGATGGACATTTAAAAATAGAGATGCATTTTTTGCCTGATGTTTACGTAAAGTGTGATGAATGTAAAGGTCAAAGATATAATCGAGAGACACTTGAAATTATGTATAAAGATAAGTCTATCTCTGATGTACTTAATATGACGGTAGATCAAGCTTGTGACTTTTTTGAAAGTCTTGTTTGCATAAAAGAAAAGTTAATATCCTTACAAGAAGTAGGTCTAGGATATATAAAACTTGGGCAACCATCACCGACTCTCTCTGGAGGGGAGGCACAAAGGATTAAGCTTTCTAAAGAATTATCAAAAAGATCTACAGGCAAAACACTTTATATTTTAGATGAGCCAACAACGGGACTGCATTTTGAAGATATAAACAATCTGCTAAAAATACTTCATAAGTTAGTTGACATGGGAAATACAGTGATAATTATTGAACACAACTTGCACGTTATAAAAACAGCAGATTACATAATAGATATTGGGCCGGAAGGTGGGGAAAAAGGTGGGAGAGTAGTTGCAACAGGAACTCCGGAAGAAGTAGCAGAAATGCCAGAAAGTCTAACTGGTAAATATCTAAAACAATATCTGAATATAGTGGTTTAAATATAAATTGTTGCAATTGTTTGTAGTTTAGTTAAAACAACTATCATATTATACTGAATATTAGAAAGTTGTCTGTATATAAGAATTTTAATAACTATACTCACTATGGAACTATTCCTGCTGTAAGAAAATGCGATAATAGAAAAGTTCCGCAAAATAATTTTTATAGATCTGTAAACTATATTAATAATGTTGTGGGTCCAATAAAAGATGCAATTTTTGGAGTTGGAATAATATGTGCACATCTTAGTCACTATACTATTGGTAATAGAAATTTGAAATCCAGCCATTTTCATGGTATTAATCAATTAATTATTTACTCATCAGTTAATATATCTTTGCAAGTCTTATATTTAACATTTGCATATTTATCGTACTGGCCATTAAAGGGATTAGAAAAAATAGGAAAAAGTGAATTATTTGTAGATTATGCAAATGGATTATCATTGAAAGCAATGGATCATGCTAGTAAAATTGCTGAATTTGTTAATACAATTTTAAGCTATGTCTGCACTGCTGTTGTTTGGACTGCCGCATTAATTATTACTCCACTTGTGTGGAGTGTTGAGAAGGTAGGAAATATATTGAATCAAATAAAAGAACCTACATTACTTAATAATAACCTTGGAAAGGTATAATTTATAAGTATAGGGAGTGAAAGGATTACAGCATAAAGATTGTAAGAAAGAAACAATAGAAACCCTTATTGATAAATATATTAAATAGTATTTACTCAAGTAACTACAGGTGTAAGTTATTAAATCTCTTGTTTTTGCATTCTAGTGATTTGGTTCTAGGAGATATGTCCTTTAAATTTTCTAACATTGAACTTTGAGTAATATTGTTGATGTTTTTTTGCTTAATAATGGTTATATATTGCAATGACTTTATTATAAAATAATAATAGCTATTATAACTGATTTTTTGAGGATGAAAATGTCACCTATATATAAAAATATTAATAATTATACTAAATACGGTACTGTTCCTACTATAGAAAAAGGTAATAATAGTCAAATTCCTCAAAATACTTTTTATAAATCTGTACATTATATTGATAGTGTTATAGGTCCTATCAAAGATGCAGTTTTTGGGGTAGGTGGAAGCAAAAGAAAAAACACTATAGGTAATAGACAAGAGTTCTGTGTAGGTACTACAATTAGGGTTATTACTTTACCAATTACTACGGTTTTATCAATCTTATATTTAACATTCGCGTATTTATCATACTGGCCATTAAAGGGATTAGCAAAAATAACAGATAACTCTTACCTTAAAAAAAATACTGAATCGTTAGTAAATTATGCAAATGTATTGTTAAAAAATGCAAGTTCTCTTGGTTGTACAATTACTAGTTTTGTTAATATAATTTTAAGTTATGTCTGCACTGGTGTTATTTGGGCTGCCGCATTAGTTATTACTCCACTTGTGTGGACTGTTGAAAAGGTAGGAAATAAATTGAATGAAGTATTCTGTTCTCAACCTTTAGATAAAATAATAAATAATATTTGATCATATATCCTATTACTTAATTTGTTAAGTGGTAGGTAGGCGAATATGCATTTATTTTGTCTTTATTATCTCCTTTAAAGTATTGTTTTTTATTTTATTTTATGTATAAAGATAATATTAAATATTTATGGAAATAAATATGGGGAAGAGGGGAATGATAAGCGTTTTACGAAAAATATTAAAGACGTTAAACAACGATCAAGATTTTAACAAGAATAATATCACTCAAAAAATATATGAAGCATTAGAGAAAGAACAGCTGCTCTTATATTTGGAGCTTAATTCACGTCATTTATATCAAGAAATAGGGGACGCTTGTAATTCATGGAGGAAGAGTGAGTTTTCGTTGGATTTTGCATTTCAAGATAATAAAAAAGATAAAGATAACATAGGATTAATACATATAGTTGCTGAAAGCGGCTATTACCATGTAGCAAAAACTCTGCTGGAAGGTGGTGCAAATATTGATATAAAAGCAGGAGGTAAATATGACTGGGCACCTTTACACTTTGCTGTTTCAGTGGGTAATGGAGAAGTAGCAGAAATGTTAATAAATGGTGGAGCAGATATTAATGCTCGAAGCGAAAAAAAAGGAAATACTCCTTTACATGTTGCTGTTTTTAGAGGTCATATAAATGTAGTACAACTGTTAATAAAAAGAGGAGCAGATATTAATGCCCAAAATGCGTTTGGAGATGTTGCTTTAAATTTTGCTGTTTATTATCGTCACATAGAAATGACAAACATGTTAATAGACAACGGAGCAAGTGTTCATGCCAGAAACAAAGGAGAATTTACCCCTTTACATTTGGCTGTTGAGGTAGGTTTCAAAGAAGGAGTAATACTTTTAATAGAAAAAAAAGCAAATGTTAATGTCCAAAATATAAAAGGAAATATTTCTTTACATATCGCTATTGAAAAATATAATATGGAAATTATCAGAATGGAAATTATCAGACTGTTGATAGAAAATGGAGCAAATTTTAATATCAAAAATAAAAAAGAGAATACCTGTTTGGATTTTGCTGCTATAAAAGGTATACTAATTGAGGTAGAACACTTAATAAAAAATTATATCAATGCACAAAATAGTACAAACAATCCATCTTCTACACTGCAATTATCTAGGGGTCTAAAAAGACAAAGTGAATATTCTGAAGGTGGTGAAAGAAAAGTACAAAAGTTGATGTAGAGAATAGCAAGAGATCTAGATAAAATACAGTTAGGGAAAGACCACGAAATACAAAAAACAACAGGTATAGCTCTTTATGTGTTCTTTGGCGCTGCTATAATGTTGCCACTTTTTGTAGTTGACAATATTATTTTTAATACATTACATGTAATTTATGTAGTCACTATGTATATAGCAGTAGCTTTTGTAGCTATCATATTATACATAAAATATCAAAACTCAGCACAAAAAAGAAAAAAGAAGTAAAGCAAAAGGATTTTATAGAAGACAATGGTCGGCTATGCTAAGTGAAAGTTTTTCAAAAAATATTAATGAAAATTTTGACTTATAAATAATTTTTCTTTACTATTTTAATATAATCATTAAGTATATTTAAAATTTTAATCAAATTTATACTATTATTTGTGTTAAGTAGTTTGTACAAAGTAGAATGAAAAAAATTATAACTGTAGGTTCTGGTCCAGTAGGATCATTTATGGCAGTACTATGTGTACAGCTAGGATTTCAAGTAACTGTTTATGAGAAACGGGAAGATTTTACAAGAAATATAAACGTAAAAATAGAAAGTAATTTTTTTAAAGAAGTACAGAAAGTGCTTTCTCAATTGAATGTAAAAAGTGAGTTTTTTGCAAAGTTAAATGAGTATCTGCGCAACCAAAAAAATAGAATTCTTATCAAGGAGCTGGAAGAAAAATTTACAAAAGAAGCTAAGTCATTAGGAGCTAAATACGTAATTAGGGAAGTAAACAGTTTTGAGGAATTACGTAAAGAACATAAAGATTCAAATCCAATAATATTAGACTGCACCGGAAAAAACAGCAAGTTGAGAATGGGTGAATTTGGTTCTGATGAAAGTAATTTGGTCATCACTCCACTTCAGCATGCAATGTACATTAACTTTAAAGCAAAAATCACTGATAGAGTACCTTCTCTATACCAAGTCATGAAATATGTTAAAAATGTCAAACTCACTGAAGCTGTGATAAGTAAATGTAAAGACGCCAATGGTTTCTCGAATGTGACGATACCTATTTTTATTACTGAAGAATTGGCGCTTATTTTCGACAGAGAATTTCCAGATATAAACAGAAATCCTTTAAATCCATTTAATTCCTCAAATCCATTATCAGATAGTATATTTTTTCCCATATCTTCTGTATTGGGCAATCTTATAGTGGATGATTGTGATATAAATTTGAACAGTGTTGAGGTGAAAAAGATAGAAATTGGTTGTGGGTATGCTAAACATAGAAGTAAAGATAATTGCGTGTGTCTAGGAGATTCAGCAATTCATTTAGCATTTTTTAGGTCCTTAAATGTAGGTTTAAAGCATGCTCTAGAGCTTTTCATAAAACTATCAATGCTTAAATCCAATGTGGAGACTCTAAAAGAATCTGAAATAATTAAAGAGTTCAAAGCACATCATCCACATCTAAGGCCAATAAATGTTTATCCTACAAACGCACAAAATGTATTTTTAGTAGTTACTAAAGTAATTAATTACGAGTGTTTTAGTTACTGTTTGACAAATCATAAGCGAGAAAGGCTAACACCTCATTCAGGTGTATATAAAAGTCAAATTAGTGACATACTTAAAGAGCTTAATGACAATTTAAGATGGAGTAATTTATTAGCAAACTTTGAAGCAAAAAGAGATGAGGATATAAATAGTGAAATACAGAGTAACAAAACAAAAAGCATACTTTATGATTACTTATCGTGGTTTATAGACATAAATGGAAAATCTCCTATTAAAATTAGTGAAACAGCTCGTGCAATCAAGGGTAAAGATGTATTACATCACAAAGACTTTGAATTTCTTCTTAAATGCTTCAAGGCCAGAAGAGAAGCTATATCTGGTGGTTATTTTTCGATAAATGCAGTAAGTAATTTGCTGCACCTGTCAGAAAGTAAAGGATTAGAGCAACTAAAAACAGTTTGTGCAAAAGAAAATCTTTCTGATGGAGAAAAAATAAAAGCAGTTAGTGATATTGTGAGTAGTAAATTTGCACAGAACATTGATACTAATTCACAATTTATTTTAGCTCTCATTAAAAATGAACTTGCTCAAATGCAAGGACCATCTATTGAACTTAATTCAACATCATGCAATACAAGTATTACTCGATCTTCATTTATCTCCAGAAAAAATGTAGAAAAAACAAGTATTTGTTGTATAACAGCTTTACTAAGTGCTACATTAGTAGCGGGGCTTTTTGCTACTAAATCTCAGGTTTCATATATAGTATGTTCAGTAATAATAGTTACAGCATTTACAGCTATTTATACTGTATATAAAATGTCAAAATCCAGCACAAAAAAGGAAGAAGCAAAGCAAGATGAAGAAAATTTATCTTTAAATAATCAAAACTACGGTGTAAAAGAAGGTACAATTAATGTTAATCCTAATTACATAGATGAATTAAAAACTACTGAAAACTATAGTGAAATAAATTTCAAACGCGTTGAAAAAGTTCAAGGTATGTATGTTACAGATCCTAATAATGAAAATACAGACAATGATTCGAGGATTTTCAAGGAAACTCAGGCAAAAAGAATATTAAGAAGCTTAATAAGTCTATTTGTACCAAAAAACATAAAGAGTAAATTATCTTACTTTTCTCAAGGAGAAGATAAAGATAAAAGTAAAATTTATAAATTTGACAGAGCACAAGATCTACATCCAGAGGAAAAATATGCTATTCAAAATATAGGTCATGCAACTCAATTAATTCAAATTCCAGGCTTTAATATTTTAACAGATCCAGTATTTTATGATTTAATGAATTTGCTTTATTCAGCAAAAACAGAATCTCATCCAAAAATTGAAGGGCTACCTAAAATCGATGTTATTCTAATTTCACACAATCATCGTGATCATGTGGATAAAAATTCACTACAAGAATTATTAAAGCATCATCAAGAAAAAAATTGGCCTCAGCCAAGAGTGTTTGTACCCATGGAAGACAAAAAATTACTTGAGAGTTGTGGATTTAGTAATGTAGAGGAGGTTGAATGGTATACAAAAATTTCTTGCAGCAAAGATGTTGACGGAATAGAAAAAAAAGTAGATTTTATTAGTATTCCAGCAGATCATCGTTCTGGTAGATATCATTGTGATCATCATAAATCTTTAATTTCTGGTTGGATAATAAATCCTGAACAGGAAGATGTAATATTTAAATTTTCAGGAGATACAAGGTCTTTATCTAATGAAAATCAAGAAGCAGTTGATGCAGTGATTTGGAATGAAATAAAGAATAAAAAAGTTAACAAGGGAAAAAAAGATGAGAATATAGAAATACCAGATATTATTTGCTTAGAGCCAAGTGGTCCAAACTACACACGCTGTGACATGGACATCACTCATCAATCTACTTCATATAGCGCTCTTTTGAAATTTATAGAAGCTGAAAATCTTGCTAAACTTACTGGAAAAAGCTCTATGGAGTTCTCACAAAAGATTCAAACTGTAGTGATGCATCATAATAAATTTGAACTTGGACCTGATAGGTTTAATGAAGGTTTATTTGTGTTGAAAAAATTACTTAATTATTTGAGTTTAAATGAAGAAGATTTAAATAGAGAACATGAAAGGCAAAATAA
>NZ_OU906733.1:388597-441673 GCF_918315375.1 Wolbachia endosymbiont of Chironomus riparius | reverse complement strand
TAACAACAAAATTTCATGAGTCAATTAAAAAACATGCTTCTAGCATGTTGGATCAGAATGTAAAGTTGGCCGATTCTCTTAAACCACAAGAAAAACTAAAGTTTGAAGCACAAAAAACAACACAGCAAGAGAAACTAACTCAGGAAAAACCTGTGGTTGCTGCTCCTGTTGTGAAACCAGTGGTTAATAAAAAAGAAGATATAATAAAAAAAGCTATTGGTACTGAAATTCAGGAAGATAAACATAGAAATAATCAATCAGAAAAAAAACAGATGTATAATAATATTCTTGATACTGATATAAAAACGTTATTAAAAGATAGAAAAGCTAAAACAATAACTCAAGGAGAGCCTGCTACAACAATACAGAACTTGCAAATCAATGAAGACAATCAACGAATGCTGTGAGTAAATAAAAAAAAATTTGCTATTAAGGAATAATTAGTATAATTATTTATATACTTTTAGTATATGTGATTTATATATATTTTTAGGAGCGAATATGAATAATACAAAAAAAGAAAATGTGTGGAAACAAGTATACGATCATTGCAAGGGTGAACCAGGTGGAGTACGTTTTAAAAACAGTGAATTGGAAAAGGCAAAAAATTATAGTATCTTAAATCCAGGTTCTTCAATGGGTGATACTCAACCTCCCAAACAACAATTTCCCAAACAACAATCTAGTAATCAAAAGAGGTAATTATGAGTAACTTAAATTTAACAAAGGAATTAGTGAAAACATTTAATACACTGAATTTCTTTTTTACTGGTTTAACTAACTTCACTATAAGTGATCAGAGGAATATCTCTATAGAATTTGCTCCTGACATGAGTAAAGAAGAGTGTCTTTCTTATCTAAAAACGATGGGAAATAAAATACGATCTTCGTTTGTGGAAGGTAAGGGTGAAAATGCGTTTAATGTAAATCACTTTCCGTTTCATATTGACTCAGGCAGTATACGTAAGAATAAATCAGGAAATTTTGAGCTGTGTTTACCAATCAATTCAAAGATTATCTTTAATTTAAAATCTTACCTTGCTAATTCAATAATACAGAGGGTAATACCAGATAGTGAAAATAAGGATATTTATAATATGACCTTTCCAAGCTTTGATAAGGGGAAGTATCTCTTAGTACAGAAGTTTGAAAGTAGGGAATTGGCGCAAACATTTAAAAAGGAATTTGTGAATCTTATTGAACAAAGATACGATTATGATGTTTCATCAGATATCATTGTTAAAGATAATAAATTATGTATTACATATAATTTTGTTAACAATTTGAATTTTGTTCGTAACTATCATGATGAAGATATATATAGAATTTTTAAGATTTTATGTACATATGAGCAGACTAATCATAAAAAAGATGATTTAAAAATGTTAATAAATCAACGATTTTTTTCTAATTTACCAGATGTTAACTTTTCTTTTTTTATTAATCGAGTGAAGAAAGAAGATCCTAGTCATCCATTAATGACACCTTATAGAAAAGAAAATGAACACACTTCTTTAGGACTTTCTATTGTAGAAGTAGATAAGGTCAACGCTGAGGCTGGTTTTGATCTATTAAATCCTATTACTCCTTTATTAGAAATTAATGACAGTAGATTTATAGACCCTGATAAAGCTGATGAGCTTGGAGTATATGCTATAAATTTAGATGATCCAGAAGTTGTTATGCCTCTTATGGAGAAATGTCTGGAAAGCGCTGTAATAGGACAAGTTGATGGACGTTGCACTTTAATTTTTAATCAACAAAAACATAAACAGCTTAAAGTTTCTAATAATGCCAATACATCAAGGAGTGAAAGTGGATATGGCAGCATAGACAATATTTCTGAACGTTCACCTAAAGTTAATACTTTACCAAATATAAGGGAAGAATCACATGGAAGAAGTGCTGAAGAGCATTATGATAGTTATTCTTCATATATGAAGAAGCATGACATATCAGAACCAAGCTCAAGTCTACAAGAATTAAAAGAAGAAAACGTACAACAAATAAAAGAAGGAAACGTACAACAAATAAAAAAATCATGGTGCGTTATTCTTTAATCATATTAACCATAAGGGTTTATAACCCTTATGGTATTCATGTTGCATTTTAATAAAGCACATTACGATAAATGTAATAGTTGGTCATTACAAACTGATCAATTATTATAAGTAAGGCAATACAAATCATTTCATAAGATAAAGCTTACCTTTTTTAAAGTTCATTTAAATTTACTATTTTATACAAAAAAGAACTTGCATTGTTATTTTATTTTTAGTATAACTATTACCATAATATTTTAATATAGATTGAAAAAGAAATATGCCCAAAAAAGATAAGAAACCAATTTATAAAGTTTATCTAAAAAGTAATTATATTAAAATAGCAATGTCTGATGATAAACTTTCCAAAGATCGTTCCAGTTCTTCTGATAGTGAAGGATCAAGTAAAGCATCATCTTCAGAAAATCTATTTAGCAATAATTATGGTGAAAATATTATGGATAAATCATCCGTGCCAGAGAATTTTGAACAGCAACTATTATTAAGCACAAATGATTTCTATTATACTTCTCCTGAAAAGGGATTATCATCAAGTGATTTAGATAACTCTATACACAGCAATTATTATAATCAACAATCAAGTATGTGCAATTCCAACATCGCAACTAAGCATTTTGATCAGCAAATACCACCACTAAGTACAAGTAGTTCACATAACCCTATAACTGTAAGCTCTGAGCAGCACAGTATGGATACTCATTGTACTTTGTCTAGTATAAGCTCTAAAAAGAGACTAACCTCAAGTAATTCAAGTAACCCTACACATAGAAATTATTATAATCAACAATCAAGTATGTGCAATTCCAACATCGCAACTAAGCATTTTGATCAGCAAATACCACCACTGAGTACAAGTAGTTCACATAACTCTCCAACTGTAAGCTTTGAACAGCAAAATATGAATACTCATTATATTTCACTTAATAAAAATTCTAGAAAGAGGTCATTATCAAGCCCAAGTATTATTTCAAATAACTCTTCATCCTTAAATTGCACTCAATCAAGTATGTACGATTCTAACGTTATAAATAAGAATTCTGAACAGCAATTATCACCTGTAAACACAAGTAGTTTACATATCATTAATGATTTTTTATCTGAAAGCTTTCAACAGCAACCACAATCACAGATGCGTAACTTAAACATCAGTAATTGTGTGAATTCACGTATGAATGATTTATGTTATAAAGATAGATTCACTAATAATAAATTTTAAAGATAATTTGTAACTTGCCTACTTAAAGTATATAATTGGGTTTATTTTCGGAGTGACTATGAATCTTATAACAAAATCTGCTATTGATTTTACAGCTCCAGCTGTTCTTGCAAATGGAGAGATAATTGATGATTTTTGTTTGAGTGAGCATATTAAAGGTAAGTATGCTATACTTTTCTTTTACCCTCTTGATTTTACATTTGTTTGTCCTACTGAGATAATATCGTTCCATAATAAAGTTAATGACTTTTCAAAGCGTGATACTGAGGTGATAGGTATAAGCGTAGATTCAAAGTTTTCACATCATCACTGGCGCAAAATTCCAGTTAGTGAAGGTGGTATTGGAGAAGTTAGTTACCCTTTAGTATCTGATATCAGAAAATCAATATCAAAAGATTATGGAGTATTATATGATGATACAGTTGCATTTAGAGCAACCTTTATTATAGATGATAAATTTATTGTACGTCACCAATCAATAAATGATTTGGCTTTAGGACGCAATGTAGATGAATTTATTAGAATAATTGACGCAATTAAACATAATGAAGAGCACGGAGAAGTATGTCCTGCCGGATGGAAAAAAGGTAAGCAAGCGATGCAAGCAACTCATGAGGGAGTTGCAGATTATCTCGCTTCTAACAACGAAGCGTTATAATGAAAACGAAAGTCCTCATAATTGGTTCTGGAGCAGCAGGTTATTCTGCTGCTATATATGCAGCACGTGCAAATTTAGGACCAATAGTAGTAACAGGAATGCAGCCAGGTGGTCAGCTAACAATTACTACGGATGTTGAAAACTATCCTGGTTTCATTTCAATACAGGGTCCAGAATTAATGGAACAAATGAAATTACATGCAGAAAAAGCAGGAGCACAAATAGTCAATGATGAAATAAAAACTGTTGAGCAAATTGATTTACATCAATTTAAATCTTACGGTAATTTTAATATATATGATTCAAACACTATTATTATTGCATCTGGTGCGCAGGCAAGATGGCTTGATTTAGAGAGCGAAAAAAAATTTCAAGGTTACGGGGTATCAGCATGTGCCACATGCGACGGTGCATTTTTTAAGAATAAAGTTGTAGCTGTAATCGGTGGTGGGAATACTGCTGTTGAAGAAGCTATATTTTTAACTCGTTTCGCCAAAAAAGTTATATTAATACACAGGCGTGATTCATTAAGAGCAGAAAAAATTATGCAAGAAAAGCTCTTTAAGAATGATAAAATAGAAATAATGTGGAATAATACAGTAGAAGAAATATTAGGGGAAGATAATCCAAAAAAAGTTACTAGTATTATACTAAAATCAACTGAAACAGGAGACATTAAAGAAATCAGCATAGATGGAGTGTTTGTTGCAATCGGACATACACCAAACACAGGAATTTTTAAGAATTTTATAAAAATGGATGAAGAAGGTTATATAATTACTCAACCTGGCACAACTTTAACCAGTAAATTAGGAGTATTTGCTGCAGGTGATGTTCAGGATAAAATATATCGTCAAGCAGTAGTTGCAGCTGGAAGCGGTTGCATGGCTGCGCTTGATGCAGAAAATTTTTTAGAAACTTAAATCGTTTAAAATATCTTCTAAAATTTTTTGAGATTTTCTTAAACACGAAAAAAATATAATATCTTCATCTTGTATTGCAAAAAAATGATAATGTATAATTAAAATCCCACTCTACTTTTTTTCTTAGTATTCTAAAACATTAAACAATGTTTTAAAGAAGCATGACATATTGCTGTGGCTAAGGCATCTGCAACATGATGACATTTTACATCTACATTTTTCACTATTTGTTTTACCATAAATATAACCTGATTTTTATTTGCATGGCCATTTCCAGTAATACTTTTTTTTATATAATTTGCATCATATTCATTTATGGATATTTTTTCTATTTTAAGTGCCAAAATTGTCACTCCTCTTGCGTAACCCAAAGTGAGTGAAGATTTTGGATTTTTGTTAATAAAAATTTTTTCTACTGCAGCCTCATTTGGAGAATATAAAGATAACACCTCCGTTAATTGAGCAAAGATTACATGTAAACGTTCACCTATATCCTGATTATTGTAAGTTGATATAGTACCACTACTCAAAAGCTCTATGCTATTCTTTTCATTGAGCGTAATAATAGCCCACCCAGTTTTAACTATTCCCGGATCCAAACCTATTATTTTAATCACTATGAACTTAGCCAGTAAACAAAGATAAACAAAAAGAGCCAGACTATATCTACGAAATGCCAATACCAAGAAGCAAATTCAAAGCATAGGTGATCTTGAGGTGTAAAATGATCTTTTAATGTTCTAAACAAGCAAACTATCAAAAATAATATACCTATTATAACATGTATACAATGAAAACCAGTAATCAAATAAAAATTAGAAGTATAAATTAGTTTTTCTCCTGGTTCAATTAGAGTAAAACTTGCTTCATAATATTCTATTGCTTGAACTATTATAAAAAAAACACCAAGTAATATGGTAGTTAATAACATATTTATTGTACCTTTCTTATTATTTTCAAGCAAAAAATGATGTGCTCCCGTAATTGTTGTGCCTGATAGTAATAAAATTAATGTATTCATGAATGGCAATGACCACGGATCAGGTGGTAGAATGCCTTCAGGAGGCCATGCAACTTTTTTTATTGGAGAAAATGCTTCAAATATAAAAACTGGATCAAGCCATGCCTTAAAAAATGAGCAGAAAAAAGCTATAAAAAATACTACCTCTGAAAGAATAAATAGGTACATTGCAATCCTAAGCCCATGTTTTACAATGTAAGTGTGACATTTATCATAAACAGCTTCTTTTATTACATCTCTCCACCAATAAAAAAGAATTCCTGATATTGAAGCAGTTCCAAAAATTAGTGTCACAACACCAATAACTTGCTTATGTATTGTACCCACTAATCCTAATACAAAAATGATAATTGCTGCTGATATAGCAATTGGCCAAGGACTTGGATTCACTAAATGAAAATCATGTTCTTTACTACTCATACCATTTTTAAAGTAAATTAATATGCACTCAGAATATAATATAACCTAAAATTGTCAATATTCTTAAAACTTTATCATATTTTTCGTGTAAGTATCATTTTGGCCGGGTATTAATTCGGCCTGTAAATTACAAAAGGCATACAATTAACAAACAGGATTTTAGTAAGTATTAGAAATAAATAAGTTTCTACTTAGAACCAAAAAAAATGGCAGAGATTTTATGGGAAGGAAAAGAAGATAAAAGGTGGTAGGAAAACAAGCTGAGCGAGGAGAATATTCTACTTATGGTATCAGAATATCTCGGGGAATATAGGACATATCGCGCAAAGTTATGAGTAAGCGAAAGCACAGTGTAAAAAATCATAAAGTAGATGGAGGATACTTTCCCAAATCTTGCGTTACCAGGACGAAAAGAGGTGTTAAAAAGAGACATGAGATTGATGCAAGCGAATGAGCAACCAAGTATTGGTATTTTTACTCTGAAAAAAAGAAAAAGCACACACTAAAAACACAAGTTATAGTGGAAAAAGAGAGTAATTTTTACATCTTTTTTGAACGGTAGAAAACATTATTTCTGCTTTTCAAAGAGTCAAAGGTGAGGGGATATTAGGGGAGATAAAAGTGTTTAGTAGATAGCGGCTACAGAGGTTTGCAAGAAATTCATGCAAATGAGAATAGAAGGACGAAAAAGAAACAATTAACGAAAGAGACAATAAAATTAGAAGATTGTAAGCCAAAGAGTTGTTGTTGAAAATGTGATAGGTTTATTGAAAAATTATTGCAGGTTGTAAATCTGCAGTTTCGAAATCAATTACAGCTACCAGTTTTCTTGATAAAAATGTTCATATCAAATGTTGATTTAGAACGCCATAACCTGATAATATATATGAAACTTTAATACGACTAGGAAATCCAATGCTATTTTTATTACTAGTAGAAGATCAAGATATGTTGAAGTAATATTTTTAAAAATTAAAGTTAATTATTCAATATTTTTCCACTCTCACTACTTATTTTATAACAAATTCCTAATTGAAAAAGAAATTAAAAGTTCAGTTACTAAAAAATAATAAGAGATTAGCTACTTAAGAGTTATTTTCTTTTTCACTAATCTCCTACCCTTAATTTATATAAAATTAAGTTTTACTGTTATAGAAATATGTCTTATATTCAGCAACATATTAGCCTACAATTGACATTGTATCTGTTGATGTATCATGATCTGTGATAATTTTTGCTTCATCACAACTATAATTTTTTTCTATCGCAGCTCCATCTGCCAATTTAGGAGCACCTGCCAAAGACATAGCCAAAGCCAAAGTTTCAACTTTAACTTCATCTACCCATCTATTAACATTTACCTTAGCTTCATCAAACCATTTACTAGCATCTTTAGCATTTTGCTCTGCCAAGTCAATATAACCTTTAGCAGCTTGAAGATTCGAATTAATCCAATCAAACAAAGTAAGATACTCAGCAGCCGGAATTTCAATCTTATATGATTCATTATTATACAATTTACTAGAATCAGATCTAGTGTCCTCTAGGTTATTATTTTGTATATAATGAGTTTTTGTTATTTTAATCATATTATATCTATCCAATAAAGTAACATTATAAGGCTTGTGTATTACTATAATATTTATTATAGTATAAATTTATCTACAAAACATTGATATCATCTTCTATTTTGTAAAATCATTAAAAATTAAAGGTTAGCCCAGCTTCAATATTATGCGTGGTAAGATTCACTAGTGCAGTAATTACAGGTATAGAAATAAAACGATATCCACAAAACATATTTATTTTTTTGGTTAAAGCGTAATCAACACCAAACTTGACTTGATGAGTAAAAAACAATGTTGATATATCCTTGTGGTTGTGTCCATCTGAGGTGCTATTAATATTAACCAAAGAAATTGAAGGCATTAAACTCATACCAAGATATAACCTTAAAGGTAGATCTTGTATTTTATAGTCACAGTATATATTTGGAATCAAGCTATAGATTAAAAAATTAGCACATACAAATGAATCCCAATCGTTTTTAAAATTAATATTAATTTTAGTAATTATTGCTTCAATCTCAAACTTTAAGTTATCATTAATACAGTATCCAAAAGAGATATTTGATATTAATCTTAGATCTACATTTAATTTTGTAGGTACATCTAATATATTGTTAAATATTCCTAAAAATCGCACTGTCATGTCGGCCATGTCATTCTCAGTCACAGTTAAAATGTCCTTCCACCCTCTATTATACTCGTATATTACTTTGATTAGAATTTCTTTTAAACGTTTGCTTGAAAAAATATGTGATGTCTTGGAAATGGAAGTACTTGAAAGCTTTGCATTCAAACTATGATATCTATTACTATGCATATTTTTAATTTCATCTAGCTCATCTTTTGTTATGCTGAGCTCTTTAGATACTCCCCTCATAGTATCTAGTATAGTGGTTATATTGCTGAAGTGTAATTTTCCTACGCCAGCGCTAATATAAAAATCTTTTTTGCCTTCCTCTTCAATTGGCACGTAGCCTTCGTCAAATTTGTTTAATGCTTCAATTTCAGCAATATTAAATTTCTTTTTGAAAATACTAAAGTCAGTGAAAGAAAAACATATATTTGAATATATTAAGGTGAACAATATTAAAAACCTTTTCATAAAGGAATAGATGGTACACCTATATCTTACATTATACTGATTAATTTAGTTTTAAAGAAATCTATATAGATTGCTATAACTTTCTATTTCGCAAAATTATTAAAAATAAAAGGTCAACTTAGCTTCAATGTTCTGCGTACTAGTACCTAAAATTGATATCATAGGTGCATAAAATGAACGATAACCCAAAGAAATTTTGGTCTTTTGATTAAAAGAATAATCAACACCAATTGTTGTTTGTATAGGAAAAAAAGGCATAAAGAAAGGTATATTTATGTCTTCAGATGGATTTACCTTTGGATTTACCTTAATTATATTCATATCAGATAGTAAAGTTGCAATATCTTTAATATTCTTGTTGATAAAAAAAAGTCCAATTCCCATACCCGAGCCATAATATAACTTAAAAGGTGTATTTTTTATTTGATAATCACGATAAAGAAGTTGCATATATCCACCTATAGTTGCATTCAAAGTAAAAGGTTTTTTATCAAATACGGTATTAAAATTTACTTTGGAGCCAAAAACTTCAAATTCAAGTCTGTAATTATCTCCAATGTGATACCCTAAAGATGTACTACCTGACCATCCTAATTGTATCTTACCATTATGAATGGCTGAAAGTACATCATGTTGTTTGTCAATTATTTTTTTAGACTCTTTTAGATTAGCAAGCTTACTTCCTGATTCATAAAGGATTAAGTTATTAATTTCTAATTTTGTGTAATGTAACTTATCTAACAGTGTTGAAGTTTGTTCTTTAGCCAGATTATGGAATAACTCAAAATTACTAAAATATAATTTACCTAAATTAGCACTAACATAAAAATTAAGCTTTTTTTCTTTTTTATTTTCAGATTGAGCATTAGGTGCATTCTTCTTTCATAATCCTGAAAAGTTAAATAAGCTGTTTTATTTGTACAAATCTTCTCCATTTTTTTAGCGTAGCTAGGAAATTTTTGTTTTGATATGAAAGTAGTCAGATTTTTTGATTTTTTAATTGTAGTAGTATTAATCTTCTTTTTGGAAATACTAGCGTCAGTGAAAGCAAAAGATATATTCGAATATAGTAAAATTAACAATACAAAAATCCTCTTCATTTTAATCACCCTCCTCAATAAATAATATGTGCACAACGTACCAATTATTGATTAATATGCTATTAATATTAAAATTAACATACTAATAATGTTAATTTTAACATACTATTAATGTTAAAGTAGGGTGATTTATAATTATTATCTTTAATAAAAAAACAAACTTATTTTAAAATTTTTTACAAAATTAAGTCCAATCTTAAGATTGATACAATAGTATTGAGCTTAATACATAGTAATTAATTTTTACATTGCTATAACTTTCTATTTTGCAAAATTATTAAAAATTAAAAGTTAATCCAGTCTCAATATTGTGTGTATGAACACCTAAGATTGATGCCATAGGCATATAAAACAGGCGATACCCTAGAGAAATTTTCGTCCTTTGATTTAAAGAATAATCAATACCAATTCTAGCTTGAGAAGTTAAAAAAGGTATAGATGAAGTTAATGATTGAGTACCTATATTCATAGTAATTTCACAAATTGCAGGTCCCAACCCCATGCCAGAATATAAGTTAAAAGGTGTGTTTTTAATATTATAAGTATAATATAAAGTTGGTATAAGCCCATATATCGATGCACTTAAAAGTGTATGTATCTTTTCATTAAAAGGAATATTTAAATTCATTTTGGAGCTAAAAGCTTTAAGTTCAACTTTGTAATTATCTCCAATGTAATACCCTAAAGATAAACTGGATAACCATCTTAGATCTATTTCACCATTTTGAATATTATTAGGTATATTAGTTAAAAAAACAAGCCCATCTCTTGTTTTGGAATAATAGATTTTAGTCAATTGAATTAGTTTTTCCTCTTCTTCATCATGAATAAATTGAAATAGCTTTTCTAAATTTTGAGTATATCTCTTGAAGGGTGTTGTTTTTATATATTCAATAATCTTATTTGTTGCATCTTCCAACTCGTCTCTTTGGAAAGCTGCAATAAGCTCTTTTAACGTATTATTAACATCAAAATCTTTGATCCAGAGTAATTCATTGATGTTTTCAATACAAGCTTCCAATACTTTTTTTATTTTGTGGTCATTAATTTCTGTATTTTTAAGGTATATATTTAACTCATCAAAATTTTTAGGTAGGTATTTTATTCCATATATATCACCTTTTGAAAAATTAAATATTCCAACAATCGGTTTAACATTAGTCAAAATTTTATTAATATTACTAGAATGTAATTTACCTACACTATTGCTAACATAAAAACCTTTTTTCCTTTCTTCTTTTTTTTGCATATAGTCTTTATCAGATTTTTTAAATACTTCACTTTCAGCAATATTAAATTTCTTTTTGAAAATACTAAATTCAGTGAAAGAAAAACATATATTTGAATATAGTAAGGTGAACAATATCAAAAATCTTTTCATAAAAAAGTAAAGAATACATGCATGTAGTATCTTATATTGATTAATTTAGTTTTAAAAAAATCTATATAGAGTGATTTTTAATCATTAGCTTTTATAAAAAAATAGACTTGTTTTAAAACTTTTTATAAAATTAAGTACAATCTTAAGATTGATACAATATTGAGCTTAATACATAGTAATTAATTTTTTAATTGCTATAACTTTCTATTTTGTAAAATCATTAAAAATAAAAGGTTAGCCCAGCTTCAATATTATGCGTAGTAATACCTAAAAGTGATATCATAGGCATATACAAGAAACGATAACCTAAAGAAATTTTGGTCCTTTGATTTACAGAATAATCAACACCGAGCTTGCTCTTTAAAGCTAAGGAAGGTAAAGGTATAGGTATAGGTATGAATGACTCATTATTAGTATCTTTTATATCAACTGCAAAAATTGCAGGCCCATAACCCATACCAAAATGTAAATTGAAAGGTGTGTTTTTAATGTTGTAGTCACGATATAAAGTCGGAATTACTCCAAATAAATAAGTACTTAAAGGTGTATACATATTTCCATTAAATGGAACATTAAGATTAATTTTAGAGCCAAAAACTTCAAATTCAAGCCTGTAATTATCTCCAATATAACTTCCTAAAGAAACGCTAGCTAACTGCTTATAATCTATGTGATTGTTCCGAATGCTACTAAGTATTGTAGGTAAAACAAGTATGCCCCTGATTTTAGAGTAGTATTCGCGAGCAAAACCCTCTAATTCAGATACTTTTACTTTATGAGTGAATTTAGCAACTTTTTCTAATACTTCACTTGTATTAAAACCTTCTCCAGAGATTTTTAATCCTGTATTGATTATTTGTATAAATGATTTTATTGTTTTATTACTATTTGCTTTATCATTAATATATGTATCAAATTCTGTAAATTCTTCAGGTATAGCTTTCAGTGCATCAAGAACCTCTTTCGAAGGTGTAAGATGTTCAATGTTTCCTTTGATAAAATTGAAAGTATAATTAAGATTGCTGAAGTGTAATTTTCCTACGCCAGCGCTAATATAAAAATCTTTTTTGCCTTTCTCTTCAATTGGCATGTAGCCTTCGTCAAATTTGTTTAATGCTTCACTTTCAGCAATATTAAATTTTTTTTTGAAAATACTAAATTCAGTAGAAGAAAAACATATATTTGAATATAGTAAGGTGAACAATATCAAAAATCTTTTCATAAAAAAGTAAAGAATACATGCATGTAGTATCTTATATTGATTAATTTAGTTTTAAAGAAATCTATATAGAGTGATTTTTAATCATTAGGTTTTATAAAAAAATAGACTTGTTTTAAAACTTTTTATAAAATTAAGTTCAACTTTAAGGTTTATAAAATGGAATTTAACTCAATACGTAATATTGCAATCATTGCACACGTTGATCATGGTAAGACTACTCTACTTGATAACATGCTAAAACAAAGTGGTACATTTCGTGAGAACCAAGAAATCCAAGAGCGAGTAATGGACAGCGGCGACCAAGAGCGTGAACGTGGTATTACTATACTTGCAAAATGTACATCAGTAATGTGGAATGAAGAAAAAATCAATATTATTGACACGCCAGGACATGCAGATTTTGGTGGAGAAGTAGAAAGGGTTCTATGTATGGCTGACGGGGTATTGTTATTAGTTGATGCTGCAGAAGGTCCAATGCCGCAAACTAAATTTGTGTTATCAAAAGCACTGAAGGCAAATTTAAAGCCAATTGTAATAATCAATAAAGTTGATCGTCCAGACAGTAGAATTGATGAAGTATTAAATGAAATATATGATTTATTTTTTAATTTAGATGCAACGAATGAGCAATTAGATTTTCCGGTGTTATATGCTTCAGGAAGAAATGGTTGGTGTGTTAAGGAAATTTCTGATGAAAGAAAAGATTTAACTCCTCTGTTTTCAACAGTTCTAGACTATATAAATCCCTCTAATTATGATCAAAATGCACCATTTGCCATGTTGGTAACACTACTTGAATCTGATAAATTTCTTGGTCGAATATTGACGGGTAAAGTGTATCAAGGTAGTGCAAAAGTGAATTCAGACCTGAAAGTACTAGATTTAAATGGAAAAGTAATTGAACGTGGAAGGTTAACTAAATTACTCTCATTTTCTGGCTTAAAACGTACTCCTGTTGAACAAGCTATGGCAGGTGATATCATAGCAATTGCAGGACTTGAAAAAGCTTCAGTATCAGATACCATAGCAGGGCCTGAAGTAACAACCGCCATAAGTTCAACTCCCGTTGATCCACCAACAATGGCAATAACAATCAGCGTTAATGATTCGCCTTTTGCAGGACAAGAAGGTACAAAACTTACCTCAACTGTTATAAAAGATCGTTTATATTCAGAAGCAGAGACAAATGTTGCTATTACGGTTACTCCAACTACTAATGGTGAAGCATTTGAGGTAGGTGGGCGTGGCGAATTACAGCTTGGAGTGTTAATTGAAAACATGAGAAGAGAAGGCTTTGAGCTTTCTGTTTCACGTCCTAGAGTATTATTTAAAGATGAAGGCGGTAAAAAACTTGAACCTATAGAGGAAGTGGTTATTGATGTAGATGATGAGTATAGTGGTATCATCATGGAAAAGCTAAGTTTTCGCAAAGGTGAAGTTATTGACATGAGGCCTTCTGGTAATGGGAGAACAAGGTTGACGTTTTTAGTGCCATCAAGAGGATTAATAGGTTATCAAGGAGAGTTTTTAACCGATTCTCGAGGTACAGGAATAATAAATCGCTTATTTCACAGCTACGCTCTACATAAGGGAACAATTTCTGGTAGACGTAATGGGGTTTTAGTTTCTACAGATAAAGGTGAGGCTGTTGCTTATGCAATTTTTAACTTGCAAGACAGAGGAATTATGTTTGTTAAACCACAAGATAAAGTTTACTGTGGTATGATCGTTGGTCAACATAGCCGTGATAATGATTTGGAAATAAACGTTTTAAAAGGTAAACAATTAACAAATGTAAGGGCTTCCGGTAGTGATGAAGCGGTTAAACTTACTCCACCAAAAATAATGACATTAGAAGATATGATAGCATATATAGATGATGATGAATTAGTGGAAGTAACACCTAAGTCTATACGGTTACGAAAAAAATTTCTTGATCCTAATGAACGGAAACGTATCAGCAGAACAATGCGTAAATGATACATACCCTTTAATATCTAAATGAAGATATTGCTCTGTATTAAAAAAATAGTTGTATTGCTTACATAGTACACAAACCATAATTATTGATTAACCAAGAGGAAAAATATATTAATGTGTGATGTATTATCGGTACAAACAATATTTTATTATTTTAATCACTATTTTACAGTTTATTTTATACCAAAATAAATATATTTTTAACAAACTAATTCTATAATCCTGTAATTTATATTAAAGGAGATATAATATGATGTATAATAATTTCATGGGAATAAAAACTAGTGGAGAACTAGAGCAAGTGTCGAGTGATGACAATGACTACAATCCCAAAGATGATTGGCTAGTAAAGACTTATAATACTATTAATCCTGCCAGTCGTTGGATAAAAGGTGCTGTTGAAGATACAGCCAATTGGACAGATGGTGCTGTTGAAGATACAGCCAATTGGACAGATGGTGCTGTTGAAGATACAGGCGATTGGATAAAAGGTGCTGTTGAAGATACAGCCAATTGGACAGATGGTGCTATTGAAGATACAGGCGATTGGATAAAAGGTGCTGTTAATAGTTTAAAGAATTTTTTTCACCCTAGTAACAGTACAAATTATGATGATATAAATTCATATGATCCTTATACAATTTATGATTGATACTTATACAAGGTTAAACATAAAAATGATTGTATAAAACTAGTAAAAATTAAATAGTAAGAGATTAGTGAAAGAAATACCTCTGAAGTAGCTAATCTCTTACTATTTTTTAATAACTGAACTTTTAATTTCTTTCTTTAAGCTTCCCTATAAACCTAATTTCTTCACCATATTTTTTGAAATGACTCTCTATATCGTGCAACCTTGTAGGTGATATAATTAAAGCTATACCAATTCCACAATTAAAAGTCTTTAACATTTCATCCTTTGCTACATTCCCCGCTTCTTTTAGCCATAAAAACACATCAGGCCATTTCCATGAATCGGTATCTATATTTACAAAAAGATTTTCAGGAAGAACGCGTGAAATATTGTCTAATAATCCACCGCCTGTGATGTGTGCAATACCTTTAACTAATGACATTATAGGTAATAAACAATCAACATATATTTTTGTTGGTTCAAGTAATATTTCACCCCAAGATTTATTATCCCATGGAGATAAATCACTATAACTTATATTTAAGTCTTTAAAGATCTGACGTACTAAGGAAAATCCATTTGAGTGAATGCCACTTGATTGTAAACCAATTATATAATCTCCCTCTTCCATAATGTTATAATTTGGAAGAATTTTACTTTTATCAACTACACCAACTACAAAGCCTGCAAGGTCATAGTGATTATTACCATACATTCCAGGCATTTCTGCAGTTTCCCCACCAATGAGTGCAATGTTGGCTTTTTTACATCCTTCTGCGATGCTCTGCATAACATCAAGCAAAACTTTTTCACTTAATGTACCAGTTGCAAAATAGTCAAGAAAAAACAAAGGTGTTGCTCCCTGTGCAAGTAAATCATTTACACACATTGCAACTAAGTCTACACCTATGGTGTCATGTTTGTTTATCTCTTGTGCTATTAATAATTTTGTACCCACTCCATCAGTCGAAGAAACAAGAACAGGATGATCATATTGCTTACTTAACGTAGCAAAATCAAACAGCGCTGAAAAAGAGCCTATTTCACTAATAACTTCTTTTCTAGCTGTTCCTTTTGCAATAGGCTTGATTTTTTTTATTAACTTGTTGTATGATTCAAGATTTACACCTGATTTAGCATAAGTGCTCATATTAATTCGATTATCGTTAAAATTATGTTAATCTTCAAACAAAAAAAACGCAATAAAACTTTATTCAAATTGATTATCTTATATATATTAATTTAACATCACGTTAAATTAGTTTTTTTATTTAGTTATGAGCGGGAATAAGTTATTAATAATAGAAGTACTATCAGGACGTATACTACATGACTTTGCCAACTCCATGAACAGCATTGTGTTTGGCTTGGAGGAATGCAAAGTTGGTGATCAAAAAGCGGGGATATCATTAATTCAAAAGGGGTTCGATCATCTATTTGTAAAGTATAAAGTGATGAAGCAAGCATATTCTGCTTCAGGTGACAACTTAAGTTTTTATAAAACCAAATCAAATATCGAAAATTATTTATTAAAAAAAAAATTACATTGATATGGGAAACGTTGAACTTGAGTCTTACAGAGAGTATAATCGAAAGGGTAAATAAAATAATTTCTAGCATAATATTAACCATATCAGATACAGTGGCAGAAATTGATCAAATACTAATCCTACTTACTCAAGAAGAAAATAAAATTCTATTAACTATTAGAATTTTCAATGAACATAAATCTCTTAGTAAATATTTAATAGATAAATTAATCAATAAAAGTACAATTGACCTAGACACAAAAAATGTAAATACTTATCTCACATTATTATTGTTAGAAAATTATAATGCAGAAATTTCTTTTAATTATGAAAGTAATCTTATAGAAATAAATGTAAGTATTTTATCTGGTGTATAAATGACAAGAAAATTTTTACAAGGCAAAAAGGGGTTGATAACTGGTGTAATAAATAAAAGGTCAATTGCATATGGAATAGGTAAAGTTCTATCGGAGCATGGAGCTGAATTTGCAATGACTTATCAAAATGAAGACATTAGAGAAAAGTTATTACCTATCGCAGATGAATTTACACTTGATAAAGAATTAATACTGAAATGTGATGTTAGTAATGAGGAAACAATAGATAATGCTTTTAACATAATACAAAAAAAGTGGAAAACTATAGATTTTTTGGTTCATGCAATAGCTTTTTCTGATAAAAATGAGTTAAAAGGAAGATATATCAATACTTCACTTAGCAACTTCCTAAATGCAATGCACATATCATGTTATTCCTTTACCGCTTTAGCACAAAGAGCTGAAAAAATCATGCAAGATGGTGGTAATTTACTTACTTTATCTTACTATGGGGCTGAAAAAGTTATGCCAAATTATAACGTCATGGGTTTATGCAAAGCTGCACTTGAAGCAAGTGTGAAATACTTAGCATGCGATTTAGGACCAAAAAATATTAGAGTAAATGCTATTTCTGCTGGCCCAATTAGAACTTTAGCATCTTCAGGAATAAGTGATTTTCATTTCATTTCAGAGTGGAACAGGAATAATTCTCCACTTAGACGAAATACTTCTATAGAGGATGTGGGAAAGGCAGCATTATATTTACTTAGTGACTTAAGTAGCGGAACTACAGGAGAAATCTTACATGTTGACTCAGGGTATAATGTAGTAGGAATGAAAGTAACAGAAGAGCAAACAGAAGCATCAAATAAAACATCTCATATAAATGAAGATTTTGGAAATTTGCACAAAAAATGTTTTACTAAAATAAATTGATTTGCACTAAACAAGACTGAAAATGAAAAAAGTTAAGAACAATATAAAGAAAGGAGAAAATACAAACAAAAGCCAAAATTATAATTGTTGAAATTAGCAAAATAACTCGGTCAAGTATGAAAGATACTCAAGAGACACATTTTCAGGAGTTATATGCAAATGGATAAAACAAGCAAGATCTCTGCTAGCAGATAGAGTTTTTAAAGAAAGAGCATTAGGTAAAACATTTCTAGAATTATACTTGCATATCATACAAAAACACATGTTGGACGAATGAGCAGCGTGAATGCCAATTAATAAAACGTAGTAGGTATAATCTGCTATATGACCGTGGTAAAAAGTTTGGTTTAATGACAGACGTCAATCCGAATGCAATTATGATGTCAATGCCTCCATTAGTTAAGAGGTTATAAAAAAATCAGGAACTTTTTTGTACAGTAACTGAATGTGATAAAATAGATTAGGTTCTTGGTTAATAGCCCCTCATTTTTTTTGTAATTTTATATTCTGATTTGCTAGTAAAAGATTCTAAATTTTCTTAAATTTCACCAGATTTTTTTTAATTAAAAAAGTATTTTATTTAAAAACTTAATTTAACAGATTGTTATGCTTTATTATATATAATTACTCTGATTTGCATTAGCACATCTATAAACTTTATTGCTGTTGAACACAAAGCATATATTTGAGTGAAAATGACCCTTTTAGATAAAAAATTACCTCTTAGTAAAGTGGAAGGCGATGACCTTGTTAAAAATTCTATAGAAAAAAGAGCTAATGTTAAGGAAACTACTCCTTTACACAGTGCTGCTTCTAATGGTCACACGGAAGTAGTAAAACACCTCATAGAAAAAGGAGCTGATATTGATGCTCAAGATAAATTTAACAGGACTCCTTTACACATAGCTGCTTATAATGGTTACAAGGAAGTAGTTAAATACCTTTTAGACAAAGGAGCTGATATTGAGATTCAGAACGAATCGGGTAACACTCCTTTACATCTTGCTGTTGAAAAAGGTTACAAGGAAATAGTTAAATACCTTATAGAAAAAGAAGCTAATATTGAAGCTGAGAATAAAAATTATCAAACTCCTTTACATCTTGCTGCTGAAAAAGGTTACAAGGAAATAGTTAAATACCTTATAGAAAAAGAAGCTAATATTGAAGCTGAGAATAAAAATTATCAAACTCCTTTACATCTTGCTGCTGAAAAAGGTCACACGGAAGTAGTAAAACACCTCATAGAAAACGGAGCTGATATTGAAGCTCAGAGCAAATTTGGTGAAACTCCTTTACATTTTTCTGTTGAAAAAGGTCACAAGGAAATAGTTGAATTACTTTTAAAAGCAGGAGCTGATCCTACTATAATAAAAAATATACACAAAGATCTAATTGATGCTGTAACAGAAGGTGGTCTTAATACAGTTAAAAATCTTATAAAAGTATATGATCTTCATGATATTAAGGATGAAGATGGCAGAAATCTTTTACATATAGCTTCTTGGAATGGTAATTTAGAAATAGTTAAATGTCTTGTTGAAAAAGGAAAATTTCCTATTGATAGTAAGAGTAATTTTAATAGTGAAACAGCTTTACATACAGCTTGTTATTATAATGATGAGTGTATAGTAAAATACCTTATAGAAAAAGGAGCGGATGTTAATGCTCAGGATAAAGATGATAAAACACCTTTACACCTAGCTGTTAATCAAGGTAACAATGAAGTAGTTAAATTACTTTTAAAAGCAGGAGCTGATCCTACTATTAAGAATAGTAAGGATAATACAGCTCTTGAATTAGACAAAAGTAGTTATTTACAATCTACAATAGAAAAGATACACAAAAATCTAATTAATGCTGTAACAGAAGATTATCTTAATATAGTTAAAAATCTTATAAAAGTATATGATCTTCATGATATTAAGGATGAAGATGGCAGAAATCTTTTACATATAGCTTCTTGGAACGGTAATTTAGAAATAGTTAAATGTCTTGTTGAAAAAGGAAAATTTCCTATTGATAGTAAGGGTAATGTTAATAGTGAAACAGCTTTACATACAGCTTGTTATTATAATAATGATGAGTGTATAGTAAAATACCTTATAGAAAAAGGAGCGGATGTTAATCTTCAGAATAAAGATGGAAAAACAGCTTTACACCTAGCTGTTAATCAAGGTAACAATGAAGTAGTTGAATTACTTTTAAAAGCAGGAGCTGATCCTACTATTAAGAATAGTAAGGGTAATACAGCTCTTGAATTAGACAAAAGTAGTTATTTGCAATCTACAATAGAAAAGATACACAAAGATCTAATTGATGCTGTAACAGAAGGTAATCTTAATACAGTTAAAAATCTTATAAAAGTATATGATCTTCATGATATTAAGGATAAAGATGGCAGAAATCTTTTACATTTTGCTACTAATCAGGGTCACAGGGACATAGTAGAATACCTTATAGAAAAAGGAGCTAATATTGAAGCTCAGGATAAAAATGATCAAACACCCTTATTCTTTGCTATTCAAAAAGGTTACAAGGAAATAGTTAAATACCTTTTAGACAAAGGAGCTAATATTGAAGCTCAGAGCGACTTTGGTAAAACTCCTTTACATTTTGCTACTAATCAGGGTCACAGGGACATAGTAGAATACCTTATAGAAAAAGGAGCTAATATTGAAGCTCAGGATAAAAATGATCAAACACCCTTATTCTTTGCTATTCAAAAAGGTTACAAGGAAATAGTTAAATACCTTTTAGACAAAGGAGCTAATATTGAGACTAAGGATAAAAATGGATGGACTCTTTTACATTTCGCTGTTAGAACAGATCACAAGGATATAGTAGAATCCCTTATAGACAAAGGAGCCAATATTGAGGCTCATAACGACTTGGGTAGTACTCCTTTACATCTTGCTGTTAAAACAGGTCACAAGGACATAGTAAAATACCTTATAGAAAAAGGAGCGGATGTTAATCTTCAGAATAAAGATGGAAAAACAGCTTTAGAGATGGCTGATGAAAGTAATTATTGGAATATAGTACAACATCTTGTAGAAGAAAGTGATATAAATGCAAGTACTAAAGCTTCAATAGTGAAAAGAGCTGCAGATAATGAGAGTTTGCAAACTAAGATAGCGGATGAGTTGAGGAATAATCCAGGAAAAGTAAAAGGTGTGCCAGGTGAACGGGGTTCACAAGGTGAAACTGGTGCTCAAGGTCCGGCTGGTGCAGAAGGTAAGCCTGGTGCAGCTGGTAAAGATGGTGCTCAAGGTCCGGCTGGTACAGAAGGTAAGCCTGGCACGGCTGGTAAAGATGCTAAACCTGAAGAAGTTGCAGAGAAATTAAAAGCAGATGTATCCTTTCAAGCTTCTGTAAAAGGTGTGCCAGGTGAACGGGGTTCACAGGGTGAAACTGGTGCAGCTGGTCCCCAAGGTCCGGCTGGTGCAGAAGGTAAGCCTGGCACGGCTGGTAAAGATGCTAAACCTGAAGAAGTTGCAGAGAAATTAAAGACAGATGAATCTTTTAAGTTGTCTGTAAAAGGTGTGCCAGGTGAACGGGGTTTACAGGGTGAAACTGGTGCAGCTGGTAAAGATGCTAAACCTGAAGAAGTTGCAGAGAAATTAAAGACAGATGTATCCTTTCAAGCTTCTGTAAAAGGTGTGCCAGGTGAACGGGGTTCACAGGGTGAAACTGGTGCAGCTGGTCCCCAAGGTCCGGCTGGTGCAGAAGGTAAGCCTGGCACGGCTGGTAAAGATGGTGCTCAAGGTCCGGCTGGTGCAGAAGGTAAGCCTGGCACGGCTGGTAAAGATGGTGCTCAAGGTCCGGCTGGTGCAGAAGGTAAGCCTGGCACGGCTGGTAAAGATGGTGCTCAAGGTCCGGCTGGTGCAGAAGGTAAGCCTGGCACGGCTGGTAAAGATGGTGCTCAAGGTCCGGCTGGTGCAGAAGGTAAGCCTGGCACGGCTGGTAAAGATGCTAAACCTGAAGAAGTTGCAGAGAAATTAAAGACAGATGTATCCTTTCAAGCTTCTGTAAAAGGTGTGCCAGGTGAACAGGGTTCACAGGGTGAAACTGGTGCAGCTGGTCCCCAAGGTCCGGCTGGTGCAGAAGGTAAGCCTGGCACGGCTGGTAAAGATGCTAAACCTGAAGAAGTTGCAGAGAAATTAAAGACAGATGAATCTTTTAAGTTGTCTGTAAAAGGTGTGCCAGGTGCACAAGGTCTGAAGGGTGATAAAGGTGAAACTGGTGCTCAAGGTCCGGCTGGTACAGAAGGTAAGCCTGGTGCAGCTGGTAAAGATGGTGCTCAAGGTCCGGCTGGTGTAGAAGGTAAGCCTGGCACGGCTGGTAAAGATGCTAAACCTGAAGAAGTTGCAGAGAAATTAAAAGCAGATGTATCCTTTCAAGCTTCTGTAAAAGGTGTGCCAGGTGAACGGGGTTCACAGGGTGAAACTGGTGCAGCTGGTAAAGATGCTAAACCTGAAGAAGTTGCAGAGAAATTAAAGACAGATGTATCCTTTCAAGCTTCTGTAAAAGGTGTGCCAGGTGAACGGGGTTCACAGGGTGAAACTGGTGCAGCTGGTCCCCAAGGTCCGGCTGGTGCAGAAGGTGAAACTGGTGCAGCTGGTAAAGATGGTGCTCAAGGTCCGGCTGGTGCAGAAGGTAAGCCTGGCACGGCTGGTAAAGATGCTAAACCTGAAGAAGTTGCAGAGAAATTAAAGACAGATGTATCCTTTCAAGCTTCTGTAAAAGGTGTGCCAGGTGAACAGGGTTCACAGGGTGAAACTGGTGCAGCTGGTCCCCAAGGTCCGGCTGGTGCAGAAGGTAAGCCTGGCACGGCTGGTAAAGATGCTAAACCTGAAGAAGTTGCAGAGAAATTAAAGACAGATGAATCTTTTAAGTTGTCTGTAAAAGGTGTGCCAGGTGCACAAGGTCTGAAGGGTGATAAAGGTGAAACTGGTGCTCAAGGTCCGGCTGGTGCAGAAGGTAAGCCTGGCACGGCTGGTAAAGATGCTAAACCTGAAGAAGTTGCAGAGAAATTAAAGACAGATGAATCTTTTAAGTTGTCTGTAAAGGGTGTGCCAGGTGAACAGGGTTCACAGGGTGAAACTGGTGCAGCTGGTCCCCAAGGTCCGGCTGGTGCAGAAGGTGAAACTGGTGCAGCTGGTAAAGATGGTGCTCAAGGTCCGGCTGGTGCAGAAGGTAAGCCTGGCACGGCTGGTAAAGATGCTAAACCTGAAGAAGTTGCAGAGAAATTAAAAGCAGATGTATCCTTTCAAGCTTCTGTAAAAGGTGTACCAGGTGAACGGGGTTCACAGGGTGAAACTGGTGCAGCTGGTCCCCAAGGTCCGGCTGGTGCAGAAGGTAAGCCTGGCACGGCTGGTAAAGATGCTAAACCTGAAGAAGTTGCAGAGAAATTAAAGACAGATGTATCCTTTCAAGCTTCTGTAAAAGGTGTGCCAGGTGAACAGGGTTCACAGGGTGAAACTGGTGCAGCTGGTCCCCAAGGTCCGGCTGGTGCAGAAGGTGAAACTGGTGCAGCTGGTAAAGATGGTGCTCAAGGTCCGGCTGGTGCAGAAGGTAAGCCTGGCACGGCTGGTAAAGATGCTAAACCTGAAGAAGTTGCAGAGAAATTAAAGACAGATGTATCCTTTCAAGCTTCTGTAAAAGGTGTGCCAGGTGCACAAGGTCTGAAGGGTGATAAAGGTGAAACTGGTAAAGATGGAGTCAGCCCAGAAGCTAGTGCTGTGGCTAATGAATTAATTCAAAATAAAGCTGCTGAATTAGGACAGGCTATTTTAAAAGCCGATGATAAAAACTTAATAGTAGAAGCAGTTACAAATAAATTAGAAGAATTTGCAAAAAAAATACTTGATTCACCTTATGAAAAATTACCAAAAATAGTCCTTAAAATTGTAAAGGGAGAGAGTCATGAAGAATTCAGTGAGGCAAATATAGCTTTAGAGGGAGCGGGTACTATAGCTGCTTTCTCTCAAATTGGATATTTCTTTCGCGACAATGAATTGCATATACGCAACCATATTACAAATGAAGACGTAATCATACCTAGAGATTTTCTTTTTTTGAAGGTGATAGAAGATAATTTCGGAGATGTTAAGTTAGCTTTTTGTAATAATTTAGGAATTTATTTTTTTGAATATAAAAAATATGATCAAGAATACGCAAATCTACCATTTGAATATAAATTTATAGATACTCGATACATCAAAGTAGAAAAAAATTTTAACTTTGATAAATATAACTCTTATCAACCATTACTTGTGCTAAAAAAAGGTCACCCAGAAGGAACTTCCTCAAGAGATTTTAGTGCAGAAATATCGGACTTTAGTGAGAATAAAAAAATAGGTACTTTAATTGATGAGCTTTGTATTTATAAAGGTGATCGCTTACATTGCTCAAATTATCACAAAGGGTTAATAGATCATGATTATGATTCTAAAGATCTAAATATTAAAATCCATGATAGTAAAATTCAGATTAGAGATTCGAAAAACGATTCAATAATAGAAGATATTCAGGTGATACAAAACGATAACTATAATTTATTGGATTATATGTTGGAAAAATTGATTTATCTATAATAATTTTCAGCACTTTATATAAGTAAGTTTAAAAATTTCTTCAAGAATTATTTGTTGTTGAGTAAAAACTTAAATATTCTCTGCTTCCTGGTCTGCTAACAGGTAATTCTTTTAGATGATCAGGTAGTTCTGTTTTACTGTAGTCTTTGATATTTAAATCAAGAAGAGATATGACAGGAAAAGGTAGGACTACTTCACTTTTCCTCTTTATCAGTGCAGCTTCAGCAATAACTTGTCCTCCATTTTCTTCAATGCATTTTACAGTCTCAAGTGAAGATTTTCCTGTGGTTATCACATCTTCTATCAATAATATTTTTTCTCCTTTATGAATTTGAAAACCACGACGCAGTTCAAATTTGCCATGAACACGTTCGCAAAATATAGTTCTTATTCCAAGTTGCCGACCAATTTCATAGCCAATAATAATACCACCTATTGCAGGAGCTACTATAAGATCTAAAGAATTGCTCAACTTCTCCTGTATTTTACTCACCAACCATGAACAAATCTTCTCTGCTCTGATTGGATTTTCAAAAATTTTAGCACACTGTATATATGTATCACTATGCAGTCCCGATGAAAGTATAAAGTGACCATGTAAAATTGCTTTACTCTCCTGAAATTCCTTTATTATTGGATCATTTTTATTCAATATCATTTTATACCTTAAGTTTCATTTTTATATTCTTTATCAATTACTCGGGTAATGCAAACATCAGACCAAACATTTATTGCAGTTTCAAACATATCTATTATTGTATAAATCGGCAGGATAAGACCCATGATGTGCAAAGGAATATTCATTGATACTAGATAACTAGTTGCCATAAAGTAGCACCCCATCGGTACTCCAGCATTACCGATTGCTGCGCCAGTTGCTAAAAAAATCCATATAAACATTTCATTTAAGGAAAAGTTATATCCATTAACCTCAGCAACAAACATAACAGTGATGAGAATAAATGCAGCACATGCATTCATATTAATTGTTGTACATATTGGTAAAATAAATGAGGATAACTTCTTTGAAACGTTCAAATTTCTCTGCACGCAATCTATAGTTGTTGGTAATGTTGCACTAGATGATTTAGAAAAAAATGCAAGAGTTAATGCTGGTATAACTCCTCTCAATGTTTGAATTGGTGATATGCCTTTATACCAAATAAATGCTGGCAAAATTACAAAAGCTTGAACAAAATTTGCACACATTATACAAATAAAGTACCATAAGAGATTGTACAATTCACTACTACCTTTTAAATCATGTAAAAAGCATGTAATAAAAGACCAGATAGCAAAAGGAATAAATTTTAATAATAGTTGTGCAATTCTAAGTAGCGTATCAAAAAGTGCGGAAAATACTTTGTGTAATATATCTTGTTTTTCTGCGTTAAGCGAAACAATAGCACTACCCATTAAGAAGGCTATTAATATGCTTCCAACGATGTTGTTTTCAAGAAAAACCTGAATAAAATTAGAAGGAATGAGGGATTTTAAATATGAAAAGTAACTGTAATTATTATTATTTACATTCTCTATTGTATAGCTTATGAATTTTTTTTTTGCTGGATCTATTAATAAATAGAGCACTGATGCAACTAATGCAGCTATAATTGTTGTTATTAGAGTGTAAAATAGCGTTCTTTTCACTAAGTTTTTTATTTCAACAGAATCCCTTAATCCTGAAATTGTTGATACTATGGAAAAAAAGACCAAAGGCAAGCTTATTAATTTTAATAAACTGATAAAGATATCACTAAATAACTTTGCTACTTCAAATATAAATTCATTGTTTAGATAGTACGAAATTACCGCAAATAGTATAGAAAAAAGTATTGCAAACTTACGCATCAAAAATCACACTTCAGAAATAACATTATACAAGTATCTGTTTATTTTCAAATTACATTGATAAACAATGAAAATAATGTTAATATATTATATATAATTATAAATTAAATATAAAAAGAATAGTATGAGTGAAGATTTTAAAGATTTTTTAAAAGCTTCTGGGCTCTCTACAACAATAGGTGGTATGATCGGATTAGGTCTAGGTCTTATACCTCTTTCACCTTTTATTATTGGCATCATTGTTAGTTCAGTATTAATTGCTACATGTATTGCATACGTTATAAAAATAAAAAACAATGACTTGTACAGAAAAGATATTATTCAGCTAACTAGTACATGTGTTGCTGGTGTAGTGACTGGAGTTGGTCTTTCTATAGCTGCGAATGTTCTTTTTTTTGGTGTAATGTTAAACCCTTTGTTGGTAGCTACTTCAGTGGGTATAGCAATAGGATTTTCGATGTCATTAACAAGCTTATTCACTGGGGAATTTATAGCTACACAAATAGATGACTATATACATGCAAAAAATTCCAAATCAATTTAACTAAAACTAAAGTTAACTTTACTTATTTTTAGCAAAATACTTTACAAACAAGTAAATATAATGATATTATTAATAAAATGTTAAGAGATAAATATGGATAAAGAAACTAAAGACTTTTTAAAATCTTATGGATTATTGATAGCCATGAGTGCTGTAAGTGGTTTTGGTTTAGGTTTTACAGCTTTATCACCTTTAGTTGTTGGTGGAATTGTTGGTTGGGTATTTCCTATATTAGTAATGATCTTTTATATAGGAGCGCTATATAATGAAACACTTAAAGATCTGTTATGTAAAAAGGAAACCACAGAGGATGATATTAAACGTCATATAATAGGGTTTGGCATAGCAACAGTTATAAGTGCTATAGCTGGAATTGGCCTTGGTGCAGCTGCAAATGCTTTATTTCCTGGTGCAATACTTGGAGCAGCTTTGGTAGGTGCAGTAATAGGAGCTTGTACTCAATTAGTCAGCTTACCCGCAGCGCGTTTAATAATTGATACATTAGATAAATATAAGTTCACAGAACAACCAGCAAGAACGTAAGTTTTGCACTTAAAATACAATTTTATTGTTTAGATAGCACTCAGAATAGTATGGAAAAAAAAGATTTTATAGAACTTGCAGTCCTTTTTGGTGTACCGTCTACATTTGCTGTAGTCGGTGCTAGCCTAAGTTTTGTAGGTTGTTCACCTTTAATTATATGTGGAATTGTTTCTGCTATATTACCTGCATTGGCTACAGCTTTGTCTATAATAGAGTTGGTGCGTATCCCTAAAAATGGATGGAAACTTGAACCATGTATAGCACAGGTTGCAGGTTTATCATTAATTTTAAGTGCTTTTGTAGGAGTTGGCCTTGGTGCAGCTGCAAATGCTTTATTTCCTGGTGTAATGCTTGGAATAGGGTCAGCAGCTTTGGTAAGTTCAGCAGTAGGAACGACTGTAACAATTGGAACACTTTATGCGTTAGCAGGAACTTTTATCTTATTTACAAAATAATTATGGATTCGATAAAAGAAGATTAGGTATAAAAAATACCTTTTTTTAGAGGGTTTGAGTGAAAAGGAAGCCTAGAAGATTTAGATAATACTAAAAATAAAGATATCCACACTGTAAACCAGTTATCTAAAAATGCCAACAAGCTAAAGATGGATTGAGGGGCGAAGTATAATTGTAATAAAAGATTATATATTTTTGCATAAGTTATTGATAGTAAAACGATACGTGATTTTTTATAATTTTCTTGCTTGGCGTGGGAGAAATCTGTTTAGCATCTACTTTGCCACCTATTTTGACATTAATTACTTATGGTAGGAGTATTAATATGAAGTCAAATTATCTGAAAAGTATAGATCAATACATTTGGAAATTAAGCATTAAAATATTTAGGTCAAGAAATGTACTGGAGTGATATCAACGGTATATTTTGCAACTTAATGCAATTGGTTTACACAAATAAAGGAAGCTCGGCGTATCTTTCATAAAAGTAAAAGATGGCACTTGAAAAAGTAGTTATCTTCTTGTATAATTAATTTAAATTATTAAGGTAATTAGTATGGTTTTATATATTAATAATAAAGTTTACAGTAAGGATTCTCCAATAAATGAGATATTAGATGCCATTAAAAATCTCCCTGCTCCATTTCCAAATGTAAAAACAGATTTTGATAGTACAATTTATGACTTGCAGCAAGAAGGATTTTTTGATTTTGTGATTACTAAAAAAGATGGCACAACAGATTTTAATAATGAAATAATTGGAAAAGATGGAACTATTTTCAAAAAAGAAAGTGTGCTGGATGGAGAGTGCTATTATGTTAATGAGGGTAATGTCAAATTTGCAACTGATAAGAAACTCAGCACAACTAATGTTCAGGATTGTGTTGCGTTGATTATACAGGATGTAAATACTAAAAAGACAGCTTTAGCTCATATCAGCTTAGGCTCTTCACGAAAGTTCATCAAAAGTATTTTTAATTATATGCCTGATGGTAAAAAAGAAGTGATTATGATAGGCGATAGGTATGGTAGCAGATCAAAAGGATATTCTGAAGCAACTAACACACGAAAAATACTAAACATTATATTAGAAGATGAGCAGGATATATTTATTAACAAATCATATATTTTTGAGAAGTCATACATTGTTGATAAAAAACTTAGTTTTATGGAAGCATCCTATGATTTGAACACAGCAAAAGGTGATATTATACTTGACACTACAAATTTAACAGTGAAGCCTGGTTTTCCAAGTAAATATATTCCACGTGGAGATGTCGCTCATGATAGAGTTAATGACTTAGATAGGCTACTTGAGTTGAGTGATGATAGTGAAAAGGTGGCTATGTATAAAAAAGATATGGAAGATGTATGTTATGGTGTTTATACAAAATCTCCAAGAAAATTGTTTGAGCAATTTAATGTGACTTCAGTTGTTATGGAGTATGGTTGTAATCTTTAATAAATTCCTTTACATTAATACATGAGATATATGTACGATGTAATTGTAGTAGGTGGTGGACATGCAGGATGTGAGGCAGCTACAGCTTCTGCGCGTCTTGGTGCTCAAACTTTACTGATAACTCATAAAATTTCCACTATTGGAGAAATGTCATGCAATCCAGCTATTGGAGGTATTGCAAAAGGTGTTGTGGTAAGAGAAATTGATGCTCTTGATGGTATAATGGGCAAGGCCATTGATAAATCAAGCATACATTCAATGATGTTAAATAAAAGTAAGGGTGCGGCAGTATGGGGACCACGTGCACAGGCAGACCGTAAGTTGTATAAATGCGCAATTCAGGAGATAATTTTAAATTACAGTAACTTGACAGTAAAAGAGGAATCTGTTGATGATTTTCTTATAGAGGTTGATGATAATGGAAATTCTTATGTTAAAGCAGTAGTAACAAATTCCGGAGAGTATATATTTGCTGGTAAAGTTGTTCTGACTACAGGAACCTTTCTTAAAGGAGTAATTCACATAGGAGAAGAGACAACTCCAGCAGGAAGAATAGGTGATAAACCTTCAACAAAACTTGCTGATACACTAAGTAGGTATAATTTTAAATTAGGCAGATTACGTACCGGCACTCCGCCAAGATTGAATCGTAATACTATAAATTGGTCAATATTGAGTGAGCAAGTTGGTGATCATCCTCCAGTTAAATTTTCATACTTGACTGAAAGTATTAATCAACCTCAAGTTTCATGTTTCATTACTTATACTAACGAAAACACTCACAAAATAATAAGAGAGAACCTTCACAGGTCAGCTTCTTCATACTTAGATGATGTTATAGCGCCAAGGTATTGTCCTTCAATTGAAGTTAAAGTTAAAAAATTTGCAGAAAAAAATAGCCATCAGGTATTTTTAGAGCCGGAAGGGCTTGATGATGAAACTGTATATCCAAATGGAATTTCTAATTCACTTCCTGTTAATATACAAAATGAAATGGTAAAGAGTATAAAAGGTCTTGAAAACGCAGAAATACTAAGACCTGGATATGCAGTTGAATACAATTATGTAGATCCAAAAGAACTGGACCATACCCTTGAAACGAAAAAGATTAAAGGGCTATATTTTGCAGGTCAAATTAATGGTACTACTGGATATGAAGAAGCGGCGGGACAGGGGATAATTGCGGGAATTAATGCAGCACTGTCTGCCTCTGGTAAAAGAGACGCCTTCATTCTTCATCGCACTGATTCATATATTGGTGTAATGATAGATGATTTAGTGACTAAGGGGGTCATAGAGCCATATAGGTTATTTACTTCTCGTGCAGAATATAGGTTGTCAATCAGGTCAGATAATGCTGATAGAAGATTAACAAAGAAAGGTTATGATATTTCCCTTGTGTCACATGAAAGGTATTCTGCTCTACAAAATAAACTTCAATCCGTTATACAACTCGAAGCAAAACTAAAAAATCTTACCATTACTCCTGAGGGTTTGGCCCCGTATGGAATCAAAATTTCTTATGATGGAGTAAAAAAAACAGCATTGGATTTACTCAGTTATCCGAATGTCACCTTAAATAAGTTAGAAAAAATATGGCCAGAATTAAATATTATTCATAATGAGTCATGTGAAATAATTGAAATTGAAGCAAAGTATAAACCTTACTTGGTAAGACAAGAGGCAGATATAAAATTTTTACATGAAGAAATTAATACTCATATTCCTCTGAATTTTGATTATTCGAACATTAAAGGGTTATCAAATGAAGTAATGGAAAAATTGCAGATAATCAGACCAACTACCGTAGGGGTTGCAAAACAGATTCAAGGTGTTACCCCAGCTGCAATAGTGAGTATATTAGTGTACCTTAAGAGTAATAAAGTAAGCAATAGTTGCAAAAATTTTTGTAACTAAATAACAAACGAAATAAATGCATGACCTATTGTCTTTTCTGACTTCAAATTTAAAAAATATCTCTAAATTTCACGCTAAAACTTTAACTCAGTTGTGTGGTGGAATTAGAATAATAGACTTGTTATTTTATAAACCTATTAGCTATATAGATAGAAGGAAGCCTTTGTCAAAGGCTAAGAGAGGTGAATTTACAACTTTTATTGCAAAAGTTTGCGAGCACCAACCACCTACTATGAAAGGAAGACCATATAAGATATTTGTTAAAAGCGAGAATCAATATGTATCTATTGTTTTTTTTAATTATTCAGCTAAGTATTTATATAAAGTATTTCCTATTCATTCTACATTTATAGTTAGTGGTAAGCTTGAAGAATTTAACGAGCATTTACAAATCACCCATCCTGACTATATTTCACCTAATCTTAATCTATTTAAAGAAATTTCCTGCATAGAACCAATATACCAATTAAGTCGCGGTATTACTAACAAAACTATTAGGAATATAATTAGTTTTTGTCTTAGAGATTTGCCTAATGTTCCAGAGTGGATAGATAATGCACTGATCAAGCAAAAAAGATGGCTTAGTTGGAAAGAAAGTATTATTAAGCTACATAAACCTGAATCATTAACTGAAGTAGAAATATGTAGAAAAAGGCTTGCTTATGATGAATTACTTGCGTATCAGCTTGCATTAAAACTTACAAGAAAAAATAATATTAAAGTCAGAGACCGGAATTTTATAATATCTAATAAATATACAAAACAAATCTTGAGTGAATTATCGTTTGAATTAACGAGTGATCAAGTTAAGGCAATAGAAGAAATTTCGAAAAAGCAAAAATCCAAGTATCGTATGTTAAATTTATTACAAGGCGATGTGGGAAGTGGAAAAACTATAGTTGCGCTTTTTGCTATGCTCAATGCCGTTGAAAATGGTCTACAAGCGGTTCTTATGGCACCAACTACTATTTTAGCGCAACAACATTATGATTGTATTGAATCAACCCTATCCTCTACTGATATAAAGGTTGCGCTTTTAATAGGTAAAACCACACGTAAAGAAAAAAAACTTATCATGAATGAACTTGCAAGTGGTATTTTAAACATAGTAATTGGTACTCATGCGTTGTTTCAGGATAAGATTGTATTTAAAGAACTAGGACTTGCAGTAATAGATGAACAACAGAGATTTGGTGTGATGCAGAGAAATCGTTTAGTAGAAAAAGGTAATAATGTTGATATACTTTTTGTTACTGCCACTCCAATTCCAAGAACGTTACAACAAGCGGTATATGGTGATGTCACAACTTCTATTGTGAAAGAAAAGCCCAAATGTAGATTACCAATAAAGACTGTGGCTATTAGTATACAGAAAGTTCCCAATGTTATTGAGAGATTGAAAGATGCAATGAATAGAGGTGAAAAAGTGTATTGGATTTGTCCTTATATAGAGGAAAATGAGAATCTGAATATTGCATCAGCAGAGGTACGATTTCAAGAATTACAAAAAATATTTGCCGATAAAGTAGGAATAGTGCATGGAAGATTGAGCCAAGATCAAAAAGATCAGGTGGTGTTTTCTTTTAAAAGAGGAGAAATTTCCTTACTTGTTGCAACGACTGTAATAGAAGTTGGTGTAGATATACCAAGTGCGACTATTATGATTATAGAAAATGCAGAGCAATTTGGATTATCACAACTTCATCAATTAAGAGGTAGAGTCGGAAGAGGGAATAAGCCTTCTTTTTGTGTATTATTATACGATGACTCAAATAAAAGTACACATTTAAAATTGAAGGTTATGTGTGAGTCGCAAGATGGATTTTACATTGCTGAAAAAGATATGATGCTGAGAGGCGGAGGAGATATTTTAGGAACAAGACAGTCCGGATATATGGAATTCAAATTCGCTGATTTATATAAAGATAAAGAATTACTTGATCTTGCATACAACAACGCACATAGCAATATTACTATAAATCAATCTTTACTTGATGTGTTCGGACATAAATTAAGCAACTCAC
Organism: Wolbachia endosymbiont of Chironomus riparius; assembly: GCF_918315375.1. NCBI lineage: Bacteria > Pseudomonadati > Pseudomonadota > Alphaproteobacteria > Rickettsiales > Anaplasmataceae > Wolbachia > Wolbachia endosymbiont of Chironomus riparius. The sequence continues at coordinate 408,211 of NZ_OU906733.1, read as the reverse complement.
AATTCTTATAGATTAGTTTTATGGGCTAAAAAATTCTATACACATTGCGCAAAAATCAGCTATTACATTTTTAATTAAAGAGGTAATTATGAAAGAATTCTTACAACTTACAGGTATTGCAACATGTTTCGGGGCGCTGATAGGATTTGGCCTAAGTTTTACAGCTTTGTCACCTTTGATTATTGGTGGAATTATTGGTTGTGCATTGCCGATGTTTATGCTGCTTGATATTTTAAGAGAGAAGCTTTATAGGAAAGAGAATACTGAGATAAAAGAAGTAGTTGTTGTGTTTAGTATTATAGCTGCTACAGGTTTCGGATTTGGAGCTGGTCTTGGTACAGCTGCAAGTGCCTTATTTCCTGGTATAATGCTTAGAATGGGGTCAGCGGCTTTAATGGGGGCAATAGTATTACCCATTTCATTTTTTATGACTGATTTTTCTGCAGAATATGTAATACTTCCTCTACTTGAGAAAATTAATTCTAATATTATAGAACCTATTGTTGAAAAAATCAAAGAGTGCTTTTCCTTCACGCGAAGAGGGAGATACTGTATAGAGGTTTACTTTAATTATAAAAAGTATAATTTTTCTTCTTTGTGTCAGTACACGGTAGCCTCATTAAAAAAGACGGTGCTTCTGCAGTAGCCTCAACTGCAGATTAAAAATCTTTATCAAATATTATTTCCTAAGGTTGGCGCGTTTAATATGTTTTTTGTAAATAATGAATTCATTCCCGACTGTGGTGGCCTATTCCTTTTTAATTGTTGAATATATTTATCACTTTGTGGATTGAAATCATTCTTACTTTGCTTCAACTCTTTTTTTAGGTCTTTAATGATCGTTTTTAATAAATCTTTATCTTGCTTTCCTATATTTTTGTCTTGTGAAAAAGTTTTTGCTTCGTGTAGTGTATATTTCAATAAGATCCTTTTATCATTATGCATATCCTTAACTGTATATTGCATGTCCGAGCTACTTCCAAAAAGAAGTCTATCTTTAATTTCTCCAAGAGTTCTATAGTGAAATCCTGGATTTTTTGTTGTATCCTTTTCCATGTAACTATATTTACCATTCCAATTATCGGCCTTATTGATTAATTTATCTATAAATTTGCTATTAGTATTCTCTGCGATTTTATCGAGTTCCGTGTCTCTATTTTTTTCAATTCTTAAATCAAACTTAGCTTGCCATTTAGCTTTTGTTACTTCAGAAAATTCTTTTTTTAGCTCTCTTATTTTCTGAGAGCATTCTTTGCGTAATTGTCTCTCCAAAATAGGGAGAACCTTTTTAATTTCTTTTTGTTGATTAAGTTCTTTCTCTACATTAATCTGTTTTTTATGTAAATCTTGCAAATGCTCATTAGTTTCTATTTTGGGGTATCCTTGATAATCTAATTTGTTCATTCGCAGTAGTGCTAATTTTGAAAAGGTCGTCTCACTATTTTCTTTTGCTTTTGAAGAAATCGGATTATTTGTTTGAAAATCTGCAGGTACTGTTGGAGTTTGAATTTTTTTTGATACTCCGCTGTGATTTATCTTTTTCCTGATACCAGCAAATTTTTGCTGCTCTGGATTATAGTTTTCTATTGTTTTAGGTATTGTATTAGTACTGTTATGTGAAATGGACGATATTCCACTATCGTTTGATGTTGATACTCTATCAGACTGATCTACACTATCAGAAATTTGATCTACACTATTAATCGATTTACCTGTAAAAGTTGCGAAGCTATTTTTAGCTTTAATATTTTGATTATTGTTTTGTTTTTGCCCAACTTGTATTGTTAAAAATTTTCCTTCTATTTTAGAGTTATCAGGAACTATAGGGGAAGTTATATCTTTACCAGTTATATGCTGTTGTGTTTTTTGAGAAATTTTACTGTCATCATTAAAATCACGTTTTAAATTTTTTTTCCCCCAATTTGAATTTTTAGACATTTTAATACCTTTAATTAATAATATAATTTAATTTTAGTAAAAAATTATTAATTATATATTGATATTAATACTAGTATTCTAATAAAATTTATTAATTATTTTAAACTAATAAGCTTTAATAAATTCGTTAATCGATGTAATTTGAAAGAAAATTTTTTATATATTGCTACTATTAAACATAGCTGTGAATATAACAATTATAAACTATAACAGTTAAGCATGAACGAGAATTCTCGCTCATGCTTGTAAGGGTTTAACCTTTTCGTGAAGAAAAAAGCTTTTATATCATTGTATTTTCCCTTTGATTCAATTCATAAGTAGATATTTTCTGTAAGCTTGAATGAGGTGGTGTACTTCTAGTTTTCTGCCATTCTTGAATCATATGATCGTTTTGTGGATCAAATGTTGTGAGACTTCTCTTACATTCTTTTTTCAACTCTGTATGCATTTTTTTTAACACACATTTATCTGTCTTTGTTATATCCTTGTTTCTTAAGAATGTTTCTACTTCGTATATTTCATTTTTTAGTAGAATCTTTCTGTCTTGATACATCTGTTTATATGTATATTCTCCGCCTAAATTATTTGTAGAAATTCTGTCTTGAATTCCCCCAAGAGAAATACAAAAATAGCCATTGTTGACATTATTAACTGATTTTTTCATAAATTTGCTATTAATGTCCTTTGCAATTTTACTTAATTCTGTGTCTCTGTTCTCTTCGAATTTTACATCAAGTTCAGTTTGCCATCTATCTTGTGCTAATTCCATCCATTTAGCTTTTACTTTTATTTGGGGAGAGAATTCATCTTGTGTTTTGCGTAATTCTCCTAGATGTTGTTTTAGTAACTCAAGTTTTAAAAATCCTGAGCTATTATTTAAATGAGATAACCCATCTTGTTTTTTATATGATGTGTTATTTAAAATATCTGTAGCACAAAAATCAACCCACTCTTTATCAAAAGAGTAGCAAGAATCATTATCTGAATTTTCAATTGTATCTGTGTCTCTGTTCTCTTCAAATTTCACATCAAGTTTAGATTGCCATTCATTTCGTATGGATTGCTCTTTTTTAGCTTTTTTTCTTGATATTTTAGATACTTCACCCACGATTCGTAGTAATGTTCTTTTAAATCCATTTTCATTGCTTGAATTAGTTAGTCCACCTTGTTTTTCAGGTAATGTGTTATTTGAAATATCTGTAGCACAAAAATCAACCCACTCTTTATCAAAAGAGTAGCAAGAATCATTATCTGAATTTTCAATTGTAAACGTTTTCCCATGAAGAATTAATTTATTAATTAATTCAGCAGTGAATTTATATTCTCTGGAATCTTTATTATAAATTTCCCCATTCATTGTGTGATCCACGATGTTTTTTAGCTTTTGCTTTACAAGTTGTGAAACAAGATCATTATCAGTCACTTGCGTGTATAAATACCTTACTCCTTGTTTATATAAAAACCCGCATAATTTAAAATTGGATAAAAGTTCTGATAAATAATATTTAATATTGTTAGACATAAAAAACCTCGACTATTAACATAACTTAATTAATAAAATATAATTACCAGTATGTCAATTATTAATTGTAATTTATTGTATTATTTCTATCTGGAATAGAAATAAAGAAGAAAAAAATATGTTGCAATTTTTATGTTGTAATTTTGATGAATCATTATGATGGTACGTGAAAAGTATTCTCAATTTATTATTATACTTTAAGTACACTGTAGTATATTAAGTAACAAGAATAACAACTTGATTTTTGCGTTTAAATACTGGAGTATCAGGTTATGCAAGAGAATCTATAATGAAAGAAAAAACTTTCACAATCATAGATGGTTATGGCTTTCTTTTCAGAGCTTATTACGTATTACCTCATTTGGTAACCACAACTGGTGTACCAATAGGAGGGGTATACGGGTTTCTTAATATGATAATGAGATATATTTCACACTCAGATTATCTAGTGGTAGCATTTGATGCTGGTAAAAAAAACTTTAGACATGATTTATATTCAGCATATAAAGCAAACAGAATATCTACTCCTGAAGATTTAGTACCACAGTTTACTATGTTGAGAGAAGCGGTGGAAGCTTTTGGATTAAGCTATGAAGAAATAGAAGGTTATGAAGCAGATGACATAATTACTACATTAGCTGTAAAATACGGTAATTATAAAGATTTTAAAGTTGTTGTGGTGTCTTCAGACAAAGATTTATTTCAACTTTTAAAACACAATATATTAATATTTGACCCTATTAAAAATACATATATAGATGAAAGAAAGGTACTGGAAAAGTTTGGTGTAAACTCAAACAAACTACTTGACCTGTTTTCGTTAACTGGAGATGCATCTGATAACATTCCAGGAGTACCAGGAATAGGACCAAAAACTGCAGTCAAATTGCTTGATGAGTTTGGATCATTGGATGATATTTTGAAAAATATCAGTGAGGTAAAGCAAACTAGAGTACGTAATCTACTTGTTGAGCATAAAGAAAAAGCTTTGATTTCAAGAAATCTTGTGTCATTGCATGAGAATGTAAAACTTAAGCATGACATCGAGGAATATAAAATTCATTCTCCTGTTATGGAGAAGTTATTGTTTTTTCTCAAAAAATATGAGTTTCATTCCTTGATAGGAAAAGTAGAAAAGCTTTTTTGCTACAAAGACTCCCACAAAGAAGAAGTGGTGGAATATAGTAGTAAAGGGTTAGAGAAATTTTTAGAGCATTGTAGATATGAAGGTAAAATTGCCATTTATTGTCACTTTGAAAATAAAGAATTGAATAAAATTTCTCTATCTTATAGTGAAAATAGTATTTTTTATATAGAAGAAGGCAACATAAAAGATGCATTGATTATAATTAATACACTTCTGTTTTCGAATGGAATTCTCAAAATAGTACACAACTTAAAAGAAATAAGAGAAACTATACCTACAATAGAACAAGCTCTCACTTCAATAGATGATTTAATGTTAATGTCATATAGTTTAGACACAGGAAAGCATGACCATAGTATTGCCAACATCTTTGCACACAACTTAAGTGAAGATTTGGAAACTTTTTCAGCGCAAACTTTACTTGCTATTCATAAAAGACTGAAGCAAAGATTATTTGAGGAAAAATTATTTACAATTTACGAACGCTTTGATAAGCAGCTAGTCAAAGTTCAATTGGATATAGAGAGAAACGGAATATTAATAGATAGGAAAATATTACGTAATTTATCTGATGAATTTCAGCAAGTAATCAGTGTACTCGAGAATAAGATATATAATTTAGCAGGAGAAAGATTTAATGTTGCTTCACCGCAACAATTGAGTGATATTTTGTTTAACAAGATGGGATTAAACAAAAAGAAAAAATTAAAATCAGGTACATATAGTACAAATTTTGAAGTATTAGAGAAGCTCGAATCTGAGGGAATAGAAATTGCAAGTAAAATATTAAGTTGGCGACATTTAAGTAAACTAAAGAATACTTATACTGATTCATTAATAAAGCAAAGTGACCAAAATGGAAGAATACATACGAATTTCTCAATTACAGTAACTGCAACTGGCAGGTTAAGTTCTAGTAATCCTAATTTACAAAATATTCCAATAAAAAGTAAAGAGGGAAGTCTAATTAGGAAAGCATTTATTGCACCAAAAGGATATAAAATAATTTCTGCAGATTATTCGCAAATAGAGCTTAGATTACTAGCGCATGTTGCTAATGTTACAGCATTTAAAAAGGCATTTTCAAATGATCAAGATATTCATGATATCACAGCACGGCAAGTTTTTGGTATATTAGATAATGTTGTTGTAAATGAGCAATTACGCAGAAAGGCGAAATCAATTAACTTTGGCATTATATATGGAATTAGTCCATTTGGATTAGCAAAACAACTAGGTATTACAATTCAGGAAGCTTCAGAATATATAAGTTATTACTTTTCGTGTTATCCAGAAATAAAGAATTACATGGAAGATATAGTTGTAAATGCAAGATTAAAAGGTTATGTAGAGACTTTATTTGGTAGAAGGTGTTTCGTAAGAGATATAGATAATAAAATTTCTTATGTAAGGCAATTTGCAGAAAGAGCCGCAATAAATGCACCACTGCAAGGGACTGCAGCAGATATAATAAAACGTGCAATGATTCAACTTTTTGATCAATTGAAATCAGGCAAAATTATATTGCAAGTTCATGATGAATTATTAGTAGAAGTTGAGGAAAAAAAAGTAGAAGAAACGTCAGAATTGATAAAAAACGTGATGGAAAATGCGGTAAAACTTTCTATACCACTTGAAGTAGAGATAAAGGTAGGTGATAATTGGGGGATTTAGAATTTATTAATAGAGCTGCATGTTTCAATATATTATTTGAATTAGCATAAAAAGTATGTTAAAATTTAAACATAATAAACTCAAATAGGTACTTATGACATCTCCAAGTATAATAGCTGCAAAAAATGTCAAGCCAGATATTCAGGTAGTTGAAAAAGATGAAAAAAAAATGCTTAAGAAAGAACATGAGAAAGTCTGGAATGCTTTTTTGAATGTGTTGAAAGAAAGAAAACAAAATTCCGAAGAAATAGAACTTTTTACTTTCATACTAGATCATAAAGAAGATATATTTGATATTATCAACCAAAAAAATACAAATCAGCTGAGCGAGGAAAATTTTTGTAAGTTTTTACTTTATGTATTAAAAGAAACAAGAAAACAAGGTTTGACTAATGAAAAGAATCCCGATGATGGTAAAATACAAAAAATAGTAACTACGTGCACTGAAGATGCACGCCAGGCAGAAGCTTGGGATTGCTTTACTAATTATATCAAAAGTAAAATTCCCGGAAGAGATTTGTTAGAAAAAATTCCATATCTTAATCTTGAAAGATTTTTACATGTGCAAGAAGACAAAAATGAAGCAAAGACTGATACACAAATTGTAACCGATACAATCTGTAAAGTTTTGTTTCCTATAGCTCTTTTTATTATTACGGCATTAGCTTTTAACATGAATCCATTGATGATAATTTTTGGTGTTATTAGTATAGTATTTGCTACATGTAAAGCAATATCAAGCCTCTTTTCAAATGATAAAGAAGGTACTATATATAACCCTTATTCACGAGAAGTTGAGCCAAAAGATTGGAATAAAAAAATTGATGAAGGAATCGATAATATTCTGAATTCTAAGGATGACAAAACAAGAGGAAATTCTCATGAGCAAATTAAAAGTATACCAAGTAGTAATTCCAATTCTGCATCAGTTGAACCAAATCTACAACAAAATCAAATACCCTCCTAATATAGATAGATTTGAATTTTATAAACTAGGATATTTAGTGTAATATAAAATAAAGTCTAAAATAAATATCGAAATGTTCATTAGAACAGTAGTTTTTTTCTTATTACATTCAAGTATAGCTTTTTGTGGTAATTGTAACTTCAATTTACCATATTCAGGTCTCGATTGTAATATAGACCTTTCGCATAAAAGTTTAAACAATATAAAAACATTTCTGAATAAGAAGGACAAATTTGTTGCATTAACATTCGATGATGGGCCATCTTACAATGTAACCAACTCTATTATTTCAGTATTAGAAGATTATAAATCCAAAGCAACGTTTTTTCTATTAGGCGAGCGTATAAATAAAAAAACGTATAAAATAGTAGAAAAAATTCACAAAGCGGGACATGAAATAGGAAATCACTCTTGGTCACACAGAAAGCTTACGTTATTGAACAATGAAAAGCAATTTCAAGAGTTAGAAAAGACAAATATAGCAATTAAAAGAGTAATAAACAAAGAGTTAAAATGGTTTCGTCCACCATATGGGTGTCATGATAATAGTGTAATTAAAAATGCCAATAAACTGAATATGGATTCAATATTATGGACAATTGATTCGCTAGATTGGCAAGGTGATAAGCCAGAGGTTTTGATAGAGAGAGTTACAAGTAGTTTACATAATGGAGCAATAATACTTTTTCATGACCATGGTAATAAATCAAATACAGTACAAGCTTTACCTCAAATTATTACAATATTAAAAAAATCAGGCTATAAGTTTGTTACTTTGAGTGAATGGGAAAAAAAGGTTTGTAATGCGCTAAAAGAAAGCACATTAAAAAATTATTTTAAAAGTATTTTATACGGATGAAAAATAAGGTCTTTAACCGCAGAGCATTTATATTGGGTGGTGTTCAATTTACTATTTCTGCAATTTTTAGTTATAGATTGTACACTTTACAAGTAAGAGACGAACAAAAATATAAAATACTATCTGATAATAATAAGATAAAAGTTACTACAATTATTCCTCAGCGAGGGAAAATTTTAGATAGGAATAGTATTGAAATTGCAGTAAATAAAATTTCATATGTTGTTGTATTTGATAAAAAAAAATCTTCTAGAGAAAAGTCTAATTGGAAAGAGATCTATTCTGATAAAGAAAAATCTTCTCCTGAAGAGAAAACAGTTGCATTTTTTAAACGTTACTACCCATTTGGTTCAATATGCTCACACATATTAGGATACACAAAAAGAGAACAAGGGGGAATCAGTGGAATTGAATATATATATGATGATACATTAAGGGGTATATCAGGAAAAATTGAACAAGAAGTAAGCTCTAAAAAACATGTAGTGAAAGAGCTATCTAGTATACCACCACAAAATGGAAAGGACGTAAAGTTAACAATTGATATTAATTTACAAAAAAAAGTTGCAGAAATATTTCATAAAAATAAAGGTTCAGTAATAATACTTAATGTAAGAAGTGGAGAAGTTTTAGCATTATATAATTCACCTGCTTACGATAATAATCTTTTTACTAGCGGGTTATCAAATGAAGCTTGGGAGAGTTTAAATACTCCTTTGTTACCATTGGTAAATCGTGCTTTATCCTATCAAATTCCGCTTGGTTCTATTTTTAAAGTAATAGTTGCTCTTACAGCTTTGCAAGATGGTATAATAACACCACAGAAAAAATTCTTATGTACAGGTCATATGATGATAGGTAACCGGAAATTTCATTGCTGGAAGAGGGATGGTCATGGGTATATATCTTTAAATGAAGCAATAGCTTCTTCATGTAATACGTACTTTTATAATATAGGTAAAGAGATAAATATAGATTCTCTGGTAGAAATGGCGAGTAAATTTGGTATTGGAAATGGACCATTGCTCAAAACATTCAAAGAGGAAACTCCAGGATTATTACCAAAAAAAGATTGGCGCAAGCAAAAACAATGGCAATTAGGTGACACTATTAACTTAGTTATAGGTCAGGGTTATATACTAACAACGCCAATGCAACTTTCAGTACTTGCAGCAAGGCTTGCAACAGGTAAAGAGATACTTCCTTGTATTGAGATAAAGAAAGTAATGCAAGATTTTTCTGATATTGATGTAGACTGTGAACACCTTGCTATAGTGCAAAAGGCTATGTTCGATACAGTGAATTCCAAAATTGGTACTGCATATACTAGAGACTTGCCTAAAGGTGTACAAATTGCTGGTAAAACTGGCACACCAGAAATAAATTCTCAAGGTCAAAGTCACAAGTTATTTATTGCTTATAGCTCTTCATCCTATGCAATTTCTGTATTTATAGAGCACGGTACAACACCACGCCAGGATTTTTCTGTAGCTTACAAAATATTCAACTATATGGTTAAAGTAAAATATTTTAAAAATAAATTTCTCTGATTTCAGAGTAATATTACAAAAACATTTTGAAAGATTAAAAAAGAAGAATAAATCAACTCTTTTTATCGAATTCTTAAATATTCTTTTATATATAGGCCTACTGAGCAAGGGGTGAGAAGAAGGCATTGGTGCAGTAAAAAAGGTATAAAACAATAGATCTGCTGCGAATAAGGAAGGAAGCGTTTAGAGTTTAGAATTTGGGGTACGGAGTTAGGAAAAAGCATTAAGAAGTAACCCATGAGCTAAATTGATAATTCCGGCAACAATATTGAATCTCATGTTATATTTTCTCTGAAAATTGCGATAAACATGTGACAGTATCTTAAATATTTTTATCTCCCTGATATTTTAACAACAACTTTTGTTTGAGATGGAGATTTATTCTTTAGTAAAGGTTCAATTTTAAATTTTTCTAACACAATTATTTGAATCTATGAATGAACATTATACGGAATAATATAGAATTTAAAAAGTTCTAATAAAACTCATTTCATGAGTATTAATTTTTTAATAATTGATTTTTTTTATTATTATATATATAATTGACATATACGTATAAAACATTAATTGTGATGGAAGTGAGTAACGACACATTAATTACAGATTTTATATATTGTCAAAAAAAATATAACCAGCAAAGAAAACTCTCTAAGACAGAAGAAAAATTAAAAAAGATAAAAGCAGATTTTTCTTCTGAACATTCAGAAATTAGCCTAGAGAAAACCGAAAAAGTGAATTATAGGAACCTGTGTGCCCATGGTACTAAGGGATGGGCATTATTTTCAGCTTTTGCATTTACAGGTGGGCAGTTACTACCTGGAAATGAAATTAAACTGAATGGACTATTTGCTAGCTCAGGTGAAGCAAGAGGTAATGGTCAAAAAGGTAGTAATTTCGTATCCACATTACAATTAACTGATTTTTCTGCAAATTTAAGTCTTACACAAAAATACTCAATAGGATATAAAGCACTTAATTATGAAAATTTTACAAAACGATCTTTAACGGAATATAATAACGTAGATAAATCTTTAGCAGTAACAGAAGCAGTAACAGAGTTAAAAAAAATTCTTAAAAATCCTGAGATGAAAAAATTGTATCAAGAGCTATCATCTATACCAGTAATAGTGATAGGAGATGGTATAGGCAAGTATGACACTTTTTATAAAGATATTAAATCTCAAGAATTACTTGATACAATTAAAAAAGAAGGAATATTATCAAATTCTTTTTCACTTGAGGTGATACCCAAAATTGCATCATATGAAATAACTTTATCAGGAGCAGGTAATGAACCTGGAGAAGTATTATATAAGCGACTCAATGTTAGAGCCATAATTGTCGATAAAAAAAATCAAAATTTCATTGAAAAATTAATTCTATTAGCTAATCCTCAATTAGCAAAAACTGTAACCTTCCTTACAACTGAGGAAGCAAGAGACTTTGAAAAAGGTAGAGAATTTAATGAAGGTAAATATGCAAGAACTTTTGTCATTGACTTTGCAGATTATTTCAAAAATAAACTAACATTTCAAATTGCCTCTAAGATGATGAAAAAGGTAAAAATTCAAGAAGATTTTTCTTATAATCATACTATTTGTAATGAGACCTCCGAAGTATATTTTCCAAGATTTACGGCTTATCACAATGAAAATTCAGATAATATTTATTACTCAAAACGAGAAAAAAAGACACTAAATTGCAAAGATTCTTATGCTTTTTTAAGTAGTTACTCAAAATGCCGAAATAATCTTTTTTTTATCATAGGGTATAGTAATTTAATTGACTCAGAAGATACAGAAAAACTTGATAATCTTTATAAAGATTGTGATCATAATATGAGAACAACAAATAGCTCAGAATTAGAAACTGCTGAAGAAGTAAATATAAGAGAAGATAATGAGAAGCGCATTGAAAAAATAAAAAATGATGAATATAAAGAAAAAATACGTAAGGATAAATTTTACGCATCACCTCATTATATGATGCTCAAAGAAAAACAAAATGATATTATGATTTTTGGCAATGAGAAGCGTATTGAAAAAATAAAAAATGATGAATATAAAGAAAAAATACGTAAAGATAAATTTTACGCATCACCTCATTATATGATGCTCAAAGAAAAACAAAATGATATTATGATTTTTGGCACAGCAACAGGTGCAATTATGTTGGCATCAGTTGGTTTATACTTAGCATATTATATAGGAGCTGCTTCTTTAACTTCTGCTATTTTAGGTATAGGAGTATTTGTTGTATTTGCTGTAGTCGGTGCTTCACTCGGAGCTGGAGTGAGTCGTGATATAAATAATTGTCTTGAAGAAACTGTCACTGAGCAATACCTTGAAAATGATGATAAAACACGATAGTAAAACACAATGTGTGTAATAAATTAAATTTAATATTTTTTTAATAATTGTGGTTTCTTTGTACTAAAATTAGTGCTATTTTTCTATATTAAAATATTTTAAAATATAAATTGATTTATTGGATTTATACTTTAAACATATCAAACAATATAAGCGAAAAATATATGTTCATTAGCACAACATCAGAGCTTGAAGATATTTGTGATGAATTACTTGTAAAAAAACCAAAATTTATAGCAGTTGATACAGAGTTTATCAGAAATAATATAGCCTACTATCCAAAATTATCACTAATTCAAATTTCTTTCGGAGAAAAACATTTTATTGTAGATGCATTAGCACCAGAAATTGATTTATCATCTATTGAGAAGTTAATGATTAATAAAGAAATAATAAAAGTATTTCATAGCTGCAAACAGGATATTGAGTCTTTATTAACTAAATTTAAAAATGTCCCTTTCCCTATTTTTGATACTCAAATTGCTTCTATGTTCTGTAATTATTATTATGATTTTATTGGTTATTCAAAATTGGTAGAGCAATACATAGGAATAACATTAGACAAAATAAAAGCTAAAAATTCAGATTGGTTGAAACGCCCATTATCAAAAGAACAATTAGATTATGCTATAAATGATGTAATTCATCTATATGATTTATATCAAATATTACGTGAAAAGCTTGAGGAGAAGAATAGAATGAACTGGTTTACGGAAGAGATGCATTTAATAGGCAATATAGATAGATACACACACAATCCACAAGATGCATGGAAAAAGATGCTCTTTTATTATGAAGAAAATCCCGTAGCTATTAAAGTAATTAGTGAATGGCGAGAGACTCTTGCACAGCGTTATAACGTAAATCGCAATAAGATAATAAATCATGCCCTTATAGATGATTTAATAAAAAAAAAACTGGATCGTGTTGATGAAATTCTCGATTACTTAAAGGAAAATATAAAAAATTTAAAAGATGAAGATTTATTAGAATTTATAGAAATCTTCAATAAGAATGAAAAAATCTATTCACAAGATAATAGTATTTCATTAAAGAATTATGATAAATCCATATTCAGTATGTTATCAATAATTTTAGATAGTAAATGTAAAAAAAGTGACATATCACAAAAGTTGATTGCATCAAAAGAAGAATTAATGAAGTCAATTTCTGGACAAACAAATAACTTATTTAAAGGTTGGAGATACAATTTTTTTGGTAAATCTGTTGAGTTATTTATGAATTCTGGCTTGAAATTTGAAATCTCAGCAGTAAAATCCATGAATGGTATTACTGGCATTCAAAGTAGAGAGTTCACATAATCCGAAACAGATTTTCATCAAAAAATGGAGTTCTAAAATAGGGAAATGTAATACAAATTATTATCAAAAATCTAAAATGAAAACATAAGTTTTCTAGATTCAGGAAATTTTTTATTAAGCTGTAAAAACAGGTATTTATTTAAGAAATATCCTACAACCTCTAGTCCATTCTGAAATTCCTGAATTGAGTAATTATCTTTCACATTATGATTATATACATCGTAAAGCATTCTTGGAAAAGGTAAGAGTTTTTGCACATAAATACCTCCTATTTTTCTTGATACAGCTCTACCAGTTTTTGGAGAAATAAATTGTAAGTCTTCCGTAGAACCTGTAACTGCACACTTAGATAAATCTAACTGAAATCCTAGTTGTGTAAGGAGTGAAAGCTCTAAGTTCAGGTAATGACTATACCAAAATTTACTATTATCTTTTATCAAATCGATGAAACATTGAAAATTATTGTAAAGCACTGTAAATGGCTCACCCTCAGGAAGTACTTTTTCCAAGATTGAAGAAAAAGAAACAACAGCAACATTTTTCATTCTATCATGATAAAAATAATGAAATGGAGACTCAATCAATTCACATTTAAAGAACCCTAGATTTTCCAGTAATTTAGCGCTCCATTCTACGTGCAATAAGTTACTTATTTGAAGTTTACCATTTCTTGCCCTAACTAATCCTTTCCATTTTCCATGATTTTTTGTAAAGAGAGAAAGAATTAAGTTTTTATCACCATATTCTTTTGTTGCTATAACAATACCTTCATCTCTCCATTTCATTTTAGATGAATAATAAAACAATACTTAAAAATGATAAACTGCTATTATCCTTTTGCCAATTAAAATGCTAATAAAATTAAAATCACAAAGAAAATGAAAGTATATTAATAAGCAGGATTAACCCTAATTATTAATAAAAAATAATCCTTATCATCACTTTCCTTGAAATTTATTGATTAATTCACTAACACTAACATTTGATAGCTCTGTGTTTGAATATTTACTAGGTGCTTTAAATGATTTTTCTTTTTCAAATTGATTCATCAATTTTTTTACACTTATTCCATATGTGTTGACAGAAGCCTTGTTAGAAAAGGAAAATGTAGATTGTTTGTTACTCATCTTATCAAACAATTCAATCTTATCTTTTATAGGTGATTTTTTTTCCTTTGCTGGGATTACATTCGAAGGTTGTTCAAATTTTTTAATAAGCCTTTGCATTGTAGGACTAAATACCCTAGTGTCATTGCTCAAAGTACTTTTTTTACTTATTGATTCACAGTTATCACTGCTAACTGAAGATATACCACTATCGCATGAATTACGACGATGCCTTTCTATATTCTTGATCTCTTCAATGTTTTTTACAGTTGATATACCAAGTTTCCCGGTATCTGAAAGCCAATTTAGAACTTTTATGTTATCAACTTGTAAAAATGTATCTTCTTTCTTTTGATTTACTATAATCTGTTCATCATTAAATGATTTTTCTTGCTTTGTGAATATTTCTTTACCATTTGCTTTTACTTCTGATGATTTAAAAAGTATATCAGGAGTTGTTTTAGATAGTATTTCTTGTGATAATTTAGTTTCTGGTGATCTCTTAGGAACAGGAGGAGCAACTTTATAATTTACACTACTATTTAAATATTTTTGCTTCGTTTGTTCCAATATTTTAAATTTTTGCAGCTTTAAAGCAAAGTCATTAGATTTGTATCTTGCTACTTGTGCTTGATCTTTTTCACTTATATAAGTCATTTTTACCCTCTAGCCTATTCACTGCTACTATAATAACCTATAAAATATTAATTTTGTTATAAGACTAAATGAATCACTAAATTCTAGACAAGAATCGAGTATGGATTTTCTATATAATATTTAAAAGCATTCAAAAATTTTGCTCCTAGCGCTCCATCAACAGTTCTATGATCAACTGAAAGTGTAACTGTCATTATTTCTTCTATTTTTATTGTTTCATTAACAACAATTGGACGTTTTTCAGATGCACCAACAGCCATTATACAAGATTGAGGTGGATTTATTATAGCACTAAAAGTCCTTATACCAAACATACCTAAGTTAGATATAGTGAATCCACCTCCCTGAAATTCTTCAGGTTTTAATTTTCCAGATCTTGCCCTACTCACCAAATCCTTTACTTCATTTGAAATAGATAAAATACTTTTTTCATCTGCATTTTTGACTATGGGAGTGATTAATCCCTCGGTCAACGCTACAGCTACAGAAATATCTATATTTGAGTATTTGAGTATTGTTTCATTCACCCACGAGGAATTTATATCAGGAAATTTTTTCATACTCAGAGCGCAAGCTTTAATAACCAGATCATTAATTGTCACTTTGTTATTTTCACTTGCAGAATTAATTTCGTTTTTTAATGATACTAATTTATCAACTTTACAATCTATTGTTAGATAAAAGTGTGGAATATTTTGTTTAGATTCAACTAAACGCTGAGCTATTACTCGACGTATGTTACTAACCTCAGATATAACATCCTTCACATTAGTTCTTTTAGATTCTGCAAATTCCAAATCATTATTCAAACATTCTAATACATCAGCCTTAATTATACGCCCATATGGACCTGTACCTTTTAACTGCCTTATATCTACTCCTTTATCTTGTGCTATTCCCCTAGCTATTGGACTTACTTTGATTCTATCTTTACTTTTACACAAAGTTGTATTAGATCCTTGACTATTTATTGGCTCTTTTATTTCACTCTTAACTTCATCTTTAACGGAAGATAAAACAAAATTATCAATAGTATTTTCATCTTCTCCTTCTTCTAACATCAAAGCTATAATTTGATTAACAGGAATACCACTAGTCCCTTCTGGGATTAGAATTTTTGTCATAGTTCCTTCATCCACAGATTCTAATTCCATTATAGCTTTATCAGTCTCTATTTCAGCAATTACATCTCCTACTTCTATCTTATCGTTTTCTCGTTTACACCATTTTACTATTTTTCCCCCAGTTTTACTCATTGTTGGAGAAAGAGCAGGCATTAATATTTCTATAGGCATCTATTTTATACTTAAAAATCTACTTAATTTTTAGATTACTCTTTACATTATGTCAATCTAATGGTTATTGAATTTAAAATAACTTAATTCATTATTTTTAAAAGTTTAAGTGAATAAACGTGTATATGATAAACCAAAAAAAATATCACAATAAAAACATTGTAGTTTTTGGTCTAGGTAAGACGGGGTTTTCTGTTATTAATTTTTTAATAAATAATAAAGCAAATGTATATGCATGGGATGATGACGAGGAACAAGTTTTAAAAGCAAGTAAACTATATACAAAATGTAATTTTATTCATCCTAAGGAATATGATTGGAATAAAATAAATTTGTTAATTGCAAGCCCCGGTTTAAATCTCAAAGAGCATTGGATAGCAAAGCTTGCTAAATGCAAAATAAAATCTGATATCGAATTATTTTTTGATACTTTAACGCCAAAACAAAAGGTAGTAGGTGTTACAGGAACAAATGGTAAATCTACAACAACATCGTTGATAGGCCATATATTAAAATGTGCAGGAAAAAAAGTAGAAATTGGTGGCAATTTAGGAAATCCAGTTTTAAATTTAAGTATAAATGAAGAAATATACATTATTGAACTCTCTTCTTTTCAGCTAGAACTAATTCATAAAATCAATCTGGATGTTGGGGTACTATTGAATATTACACCAGATCATATAGATAGACATAGAAGCATGGAGAATTATATAAAAATAAAATCAAAATTGGTACAAGGAAGTAGAACTGCAGTAGTAAGTTATGATAGTAAGATCACCTCTAAAATATACGATAACTTTTCTGGAAATAAAGTTCCAATATCAAGAAAAATTTTAGTAAAAAATGGAATATCATATATTTGCAATGATTTATTTGATCATGGAAAACACGTGCATATAAACAATGCTACAATCAATTTGATCTCTAATGCAGAAAATATAGCTGCTGCATATGCTGTGTGTAAGTTACTTAAAATAAACAAAGAAACTATTGTTAATGGAATTAAATCTTTTTCAGGATTAAAGCACCGAAATGAATTATTAGGAAAAATAAAAAATGTATTATTTGTCAATGATAGTAAAGCTACTAACGCTCAAGCAACTCAGAAAGCTCTTTTATCTTATAATAACATATATTGGATTGTTGGTGGAAAAAGCAAAATAGAAGGTATAAAACCACTAATTAAGTTTTTTTCAAGAGTAAAAAAAGCATTCCTAATAGGAGAGTCTGCAGAATCTTTTGAAAGTATTGTAAAAGATAAAATAGATTTTGAAAAGTGTAACAACCTAAAACAAGCTTTCAGATTAGCTTATAACGAAGCTTTTAATTGCGAGGAATCAATAACTATATTACTTTCTCCTGCATGTGCTTCTTTTGACCAGTGGAAAAATTTTGAAGAACGTGGTGAAGCTTTCCGTAAAATGTTTAAAAATTTAAATAATCAGATTAGAATAGCATATAAAGCTTATATGGAATGTAAGAATGAAGGACGATAAAATAAATTTAATAATAGATAGTTTAATAAGAGTTATACCTTTTGAAGGAGTAAGTGATAAAACATTGTTGAAAGTATGTAAAGATCTTAATTTAGCTAATAGTTTTTGTAAATTTCAAAATGGAATATACAGTGCTTTAGAGTATATAGCAGAAGATTTTAATAATTTAATGAAAATAGAATTGCAAAGTTGTAACTTAGAAGATTATAAAATACGTGAAAGAATAAAATTAGCAATTAAAATAAATCTTAAAAATTATGCAAAGTTACCTAATTATAGAGAATTTTTAAAGAATATTTTATCATTTTCTATATTTCCAAGAAATATATATTTCTCGAGTAAAATTTTGTATAGAACTATAAATACCATTTGGTATGGTATTTATGATGAATCAACAGATATCAATTATTATACAAAAAGACTAATACTGTCTGGCTTATATTCAAGTACAGTATTATTTTTTATCAATGATTACTCAGATAATTTTACAAATACTTTATCATTTCTTGATAGACGTATAGAAAATATAATAAAATTTCAAAAATTTAAATCTTATTTTAAAGAAATTATTTTTAATATACACAATAGACTATAGACTTATAACCTTGTCATAAAAATTTAACTTTTACAAAAGATATAATTATGTTACAAATAGAAAGTTATGATTAAAAATTACTTAATAAATACCAATACATAATTGATTTAACAGATTTATAAATTGACTATATTTGTAGATTGTTGAGAAGGGTTTTTTATGAAGTTTTATAGTGTCTGCTACTGTTTTGGTGTGAGGCTAGAGGGTTATTTCAGTAGCAGACACTATAAAACTTATTATACAACTTTTTTAAAGTAAATACTTATTGATAAGCATTATACGTATTATTACTATTAATTCAAAATACTCAATATTTTTATCTAACGTTTATCTTGGTATCATTATATCTATTTAGTACTAAGAAATCATTAAATATAATTAATCTTGTTTATATAATAAGTTTCTATTATATTAGAGTATTTAATTTTGGAGAATAAGTAAGTGAAGTTACTTGTAATATTGATAATGTTTTTTTTCAACCCATCAATAGCCTCTTCTCCATCCCCTTGGCAATTTGGCTTTCAGTCACCAGCAACTGAATTAATGGAAGCTGCAACTAAATCACACTCTTTCGTTATGCTTATAATGTCAGTAATTCTCTTATTTGTATTTTTACTGCTTGCTTATGTTATATTTCGTTTTCGTGAAAACAAAGTATCAAATATTAGTAAAATTACTCATAGCACAATTTTAGAAATTACCTGGACTATAATTCCAACTATAATTATAGCTATACTTATTTTTGAAAACATTAATTTAATAAAAATGCAGCAAGACATTCCAAAAACTGACCTAACATTAAAGATTGTTGGTAATCAATGGTACTGGAATTACAAATATCCAGAATATAAAGATTTATCATTTGATAGCTACATTAAGAGTGATAGCGATCTTAATATTAACGATTTAAGATTATTATCCGTAGATAATAATGTTGTTTTACCAATAAATACCAACATTCGATTACAGGTGACGGCAGCAGACGTAATACATAGTTGGGGAATTCCTGCTTTTGGTATAAAAATTGATGCAATACCTGGAAGGTTGAATGAAGCGTGGTTTAATATAAAAAAAACAGGTGTATATTATGGACAATGTTACGAACTATGTGGCCAAG
>NZ_OU906733.1:359424-388097 GCF_918315375.1 Wolbachia endosymbiont of Chironomus riparius | reverse complement strand
CTGTATAATCCAAATTAATTATAACATCAGAAATAGTACTAATATCAAATCTGTTATTTGCTTGAGGAAGATTCAATTTCCCAGGTAGAAACTACACCTGTACCTTCAAATGGTAAATAGCGCTCATCACCAAAACTAAGTTCAAATAGCCCACTATCCTGATCAGCTTTTGAGATAGCAATTTCTTGATTTGGTTTCCAGTTGAATCTTAAAAGATCATTTTCTGGTTGTTCTTCTTCCCTTGGGTTCACTAAGTATTTTATAGCATTTATTGCACCTTCACTTTTCAAAACCACATGATTACTTGTTTGTTGTAAACTCGCATGAATGTTTTCATAAGGACCTACTACTGCTGGAATAGTAATCTTTATATCTTTAATTTTACGAGCATAATGACCAGGAAAATCAAGATCAAATAGTTTTTCCGTTAAAAAGAATTTACATCTTCCCTGAGTTTTAAGCTCATACAATGCTATAGGCTCTAGAGATTTTAATGAAATTACTTTAGTAATCTCCAATCTTCTTTCATTATTGTCATGGTACTCTTTATCAAGTTGTTCAAGATCAAATTTTAACTTTTGTCCTGAAAGTAATCCTTCTTTTAAGCTATTCCAATATCCTGGATGAATAAATATTTTATCGTTGTCAAATTCATATTGATAAGTCATTTCAGCTTGCTTAGCAATTTCCAATGCAAGTCTGTAAACTCTAATATATAAATTTTTAAGCTCTCCTTTCATCCAACTATACAGCTCTTGATTAGTGAATTTACTTCTGAAGAATTGCTCTTTTTCTCTTATTTGTTTTATGGATTCTTTATGAGCTTTAAGATCTTGTAAAGCATTTGCTTGATTAATTTTATTTGCTTCTATTTGATAGCTAATTTGTTCAACATCATGAGTTGCCATGATTTTTTGTAAATCCCAATCTTGAGCTCGTCTTTCATAGCTTGCTGAAATACTTAGATCTTGAGATATATCCTTTGTTACACTAGCAGCTATTTCAAGTCCACGTGCTATTGTATCTGCAGCGCTACCAGGCTGAAATCCCCCATTAGAAAAGCCAAATATTGTAGGTATAAAATGAGCTACAGCTCCCACTTGTCTAGCGATTCCTGCTGCAGTTAATACTGTAGTTGATGTTCCAGATAGAGTCATAGAAGAAATTTCAAGAGCTGACCACCCTTGTCAATTAATTTTTCGTAGTGAGATTTTCGACTTTTTGCACTGTTTAAACTTGTATTAAGAGCTTTAGCATCTTCTTTTAATGCCTCTATAGATTTCTCCTTAATGGTTGTCATTAAATTTGCCATTATTCCTTCTTGCTTGTTATAAAGCAAAGTAAGAGCTTCGGCATCCTTCTTCTCTAAAACACTGAGTAATTCTGAACCAATTTGAGTAACAGTATCAGCAATTGACTTAGCATAAGTAATCATGTACTTAAAACGATAATGAGGTACTTGAGCTATTTTTGGCAATCTTATAGTACTTCCTCCAGCAGTGGAACTTACTAACTGCTTTGGATCTATAGGTGGCTGAAATAAAGAAAGTTCTAAACGCTTGCCTTTGATATCTAAACAATGTCTTATTTTATAAAGACGATCTTCAATTCTATTCCATAGATTAATGAATTCTTTATTTTCTGGAATGCAAAAATATTCACAATATTCAATGATACTGGTTGTAGCAGGAATAGAACTTGTACCACTTGGAATGGTTGTTTCTGCTTTGCATAGTGCTTTAATGTTACTATTTGATATTTGACACACGTTCTGAGATTCAGATTTATGCTTTACTTTCTTTTTAGGTTTTTCTCCAAGAAGATCCCAAGCTCTGATATAAAGCATGGTTGCTTGATTAATTCCTTCCCATGAATTTTGTGAAAAGAGCATATCACCCCAATCAATTAAATTATCCACATATGATATTATCATATACTTTTCATAAGAAATTGCCTTCTTATCAGCCTCTTTATATGGATCAAGTGAATCAACTAAATTTCCACTATCACATTTTTCCTTACTATAATCTTTTGTTGTACATTTATTTTTAAAAGGAATAAATTGCCATGAATCACAACCTTTTTTAGTAGGGTTAAAGATATATTGATACCACTTACGTGCCTCAGCAAACTTTTGCTCTTGGTTGAAAAGATATGCTATCAGTGTTGGTATATGAAAGAATATTTCCCATAAATATACTCCGTAAAAATCATAAAATTTCTTAACCTCAAGTTTACTATCAGATATCAAAATTACTGGCACAGTTGAATAAGTTGAACTATACGATTTGTACACTAAGTCAATAATGTCTTTATCTTTTATTCCCTTTACTGAATTACTTTTTTCTTTTTGATCAAATAAACTCTGTACTAGATTAATTTCTTGTTCTTTTCTTTTCTTTAATTGACTACATTCATCATCTTCTGTGCTTTTCACATTCTTCAAATCTGATTTCTGTCTTGTTTTTGATTTCTGTTTCCAACTTTGTTATTTCTGTTTCAAGTTTATCTACATTGCTACCTCCTTGTAATTCATTTGCTTTTATTTCTAGATCTCTTATACCTTCCTTACTAGATGTTCTCATAAAATCATCTGTAAAATTTTTCCATTTTTTTTCTATATCTTGCAATTTCTTTAATACTTCGTCTTTGGAAGAAAATATGTAAATATCATCTTCAACAAATTTTTTTGATTTTGTTAATCTGTCTTGCAGATTATCGCATATTTCCTTTGTTTTAACTTTTTCTATCTTTACTTTCTCCACATCATCTTTTATTTTTTCTTCCTTTTGTAGGTCATCTAACTCAGATGCTATAGCAAGTATTACCTTTTGCAGATCATTTTCTTTCTGTTTCTTTTGTTCTTGTGTTTTACTAGATATACTTTCTAGCGTCTTTTTTAATCCCTCTTTTTCTTTTTTTTCCTTTTCTAGTTTTGCTATATCATCCTCTAGCATTTTCATAGCATTGTCTTTCATTTTTATTCTTTCTGTACCCGCTTGCTTTTTATTTTCATTTTCTTTTTTACATTCTTCTTCTTTATTCTTGTAAAATTCATTAATACTGTCTATTGCTCGTCTGCGATCATCATTATTGCTATTGCTTAAATAGAATTTTCCCACTTCTTTTGAGGTAAAATCTTTTTCAAGGCTAAATTCACTATTCTCAAATCCAGCTTCTCTAGATTTAATTAACACTTTATCGCTATCGCAGTTTACTATTAATTCCCCTTTAAATTCTTTACTAACATTTTTTAATGATTGCACTATGTTATTTATATATTCATCTAATTCTTTAATGCTCTTTTTATGTTCATCTATTAGACTTTGCCATCCTTCTTTTTCTGCAGAGTTTGAAGTTTCTTCTTTCTTGTTTTCATGATGTTTTATATGGTTTTCGTAGTAATCTTTTTCTGAAAGATAACACCTTATTTTACGCTCAAATTTTTCATCTATTTTAATATCATTTAAGATTCTTTGTTGAGGTGACCAACCATTGTCGAGCTTTTTAAAGATATAATATACATTAAGGTAGGAATCATTTATTGATACGCCCTGAACATCTTTTACTTTCTCAGATCTTTGCAGCCAAAAAATAAATACTTTGTTATATTGACAAACTACCCTTGCTTTTTTAACTGGTATTTGGGTTTCTATTTTTTCCCAAGGACTCCATTTTTGTGGTTCTGTATCTTTATCACTCTTCAAATCACCAACACGATAGTAGTACATATAAGGCTCTACTTGCGTTCTTCCTAAGATATATAACTTACTTTCCTCGCTCGCAAAATGAGTATCAACTATATTTAAATTAACAAGCTGTGCAAAGTCCTCAAAATACTGAATATATGCATTAGCTGCTTCTTCATCGGTAAGATTTCCTTGCATTAAAGTATTCTGTAGTGCTTTATATTCTGCTGTTGCAGATTTACGCAGCGTAGGATTTAAGTAATTTTCTGGATATAGTGCGATCTTTTTAGTTGCTTCCCATTCTCTATAATTATCTAGCAGATCCCACATTTCTTCTGTGAATTCAGGATTAACTGTTACTCCTTCTTCTAGACCTAGTATACAGCGATGTATATAGAGTTGAAGGCTATTTAGTCCTGCTTTCAGTGGAGAAATTTTTGCGCAATCGCTCATTTCAACATCAATTAAAAGGAATGCATACAGACCTCGCATGTTTTTGTTTTTTATCTCAGAATATTTATGTAGCATGTAGTTTGCTAAAATATCACGCTTACAATTCTCTAGTCGTTCTTTTACTCCTTCTACGTAACTTAGTGATTCCTTTAGGTTTTTCTCAGTACCGAGATATTTATTCCAACCAGTAGATGCTGATAAATTATGCAGGTCTTTTAGTTCCAGCAAAATATTACCAGCAATTCCTGATTTCTCCTCCATGTCCATAAAACATTTGATTTTTGTTAAAGAATCTATAGGATTATTTTCTTTTTCAAAGCATTGTTTAAATGTCTCAATCTTTTTTATATCATCTAGTACTTTCTTATTCCAATTAGTAAGCTGTGCTATTTTTTCTGTTACTTTATTTTCTTCATAACTATCACTTAACCAATCTGTATATTGTGATAAAGTAAGTTCATTGCCTGAAAAAATATTTTGCAGTGTTTTATAATTTGTAAGCATTTTTATCTGCTTTTCTGTCCATGTTCCCTCTAGATTATAAATATTCACATAATTTGTAATATTTTTTATATCTTCTGCATTCAGATTAAGCGTGTTAAATACATCTGTGTTATTTAAAAGTTCTTCAACTGTTGCATCGTATGTTATTGATGATTTTATTGAGTATTCTTTCTCGATATTATTAATATATACTCTATCGCTTTCTATCTCTATTTCATTACGCTCATCAGGCTTATAAATATCTATGGCTTTCCAAGCTTTATTATCATAAATGTCTATTTTTCCACAATGTTTTATACTATTTATTGTACGATTTGAAGACGATTCACTGCTCTTTTTACCTTCACGTTTCACCCAGCTTTTGGTTATAGAATCATAAATGTATACTTGACTTATCTTTTTATTATCTTTTTTTTCTGTAAAGAATATTGCCTTTGTACCAACTATAGCTACTGACACATTGTCATACGATTTACCATTTGTAGTACTTGTCCAGCTATTACTAATACTGTTATAAATATCTACTTGCTTAGAGTATTCCTTGTTACCTATATTTCCACCAAAGAAAATAACTTGCTTATTCACTACAGCTACTGACGCATTCTCACGTCCTTCACTTGCAATATGCTCTGTCCATTTTTCAGTCTTAGCATCGTAGATATCTATTTTATTAGATACCTTTTCATCTTCTTTACCACCAAAGAAAATTGTCTGTGTACCAATTACTGCAACCGCCATGTTCTTTCTTGGCTTATCCATTTTTACCTTTACAGAATCTTTTTTCTCCTCTTCAATAAATACCGCTTTATTCCCTAGTATAGCTACGTCTACATTCTTATTTGAGTCTTTTAGTCTCAATAACTGTAAATTTATTCCATGTTTTTTTGTAAATTGATGAGTTGCAGATAACACATCAGCGCTGACATTAAAATACTTATGTATTTCGTTATGTAGCTCATCCCTTCTTTCTCTTATTTCATTTATTCTTTCTCTTATCTCATTTATTATTGTTTTATATTCTTCCAAAAGAGTAGAATCGAATTCTAATTTATTCAATTTTTCTTTGCTGTTCAGTTTTTTACTTTCTTTGCTTTCTAACTCTTCAAGTATGCCTTTTACTTTCGTTCCAAGCTCAGAATCTTTCATTAATGCATCTAATATATCTTTACTTTTCAGTACTTCAAGTTTGCCTTTTACTTTTGCTCCAAACTCAGAATCTCTCGTTAGTACATTCAACTTTTCTGTACTTTTTAGTTTTTTGATTTCTGGTTTTTCTAGTGCTTTTCTTATTTTCTCTTTCTCTTGAAAGGCAAGGTCTTCATGATTCAATAATAAATCTAGCTTTTTTTCACTTTCTAAATCTTCACTCTTTTTTAATTCTTCTTCTATTTTGCTTATTTTTTCTACATGATCGTGAATGAGTGCTGAAGCATTTACTGATCTACTTAATTGCTCAATAGTAAGAGAATTTTTATTTAACCAATCATTTAATTCAACAATATTTTCTATATTGCTTGCACTTACTTCATTAATATTTAGATGCAGTAAAATTTGTATCATCTCTGATATTGATATGTTCATTAATCTTGCAAGCAGAATTTGTTTATGTACTTTTAAGATTGGTAATGTTCCTTTTTCACTTGAAACTTGATCATTATAGTTAATTAAGGAAGTTAGTTCGTTATCACTAATATTCCAAATTTTTTGTAGTACGGTATCATTGCGTTTAAACTCATTTTTCGATAGCTTATCAAATAACAATGCAAGTCTTTTAGTCAACTGAGTAAAGTTATGTAAAAATCTTTGTTCTTTAGTATTAATTTTCTCTATTTTCTTACTACTACGAGTAAATTGACCATTATTATAATTACTAAGTAAGCGCTCTACTTGTTCACGCTTCATTTCGTTCTGTGTAATAAACTCACCAATGCTTTGTTCCTTAAAAGGTTCTGAAGGTTCATCTATGCCATATTCTTGCTTGAGTTGTGAATCCTTTATTCCTTGCAAAAAGAACAAAGATTCTGCTGCACTATTCGCATCTTCTTTACTCTTACTTTCTTTCATTGATATAGAAGCATTCGAATATAACTTGCACACTTCAATTAAAGGCTTATTTAATTTCTTCTGTAAATTTTTTATTTTACTTATCTCCTTTAAAGATTCTGCATTGATTTCTTTTTGCTCAATAGCAATTAATGCATCACTTAGCTCATCAAATGACCAGTTAAGTTTATTTGCAAGACGAATAAATCGATGTAAAAAACCTAATGCTTGATTATCAAGGTTCTTAATATTTTCTAAACCAGCATATATTTTCTTAGGAGGATTTTTAAGTTTATTGTAACAATCAACTAATCTATTTAATTTATCAGAATCTATATTAGTTTGAGCAATGAACTTTTCAACTTTTTGTAATTCATTTGCATTTGCTCCATATACTTCTTGTACGTTAGGATCAGTTGCATCAATAATGACTTTGTACTCCTCTGGTGAAAGACTCAAAGATTCTGCTACATTATCAGCTTTCGGCTCCAGCACCTTATATAGATCGGCTAAACTTATACCCTGCTTCTCAAGATAAGCACGTATGCTAATTAAAGGAAAATTTGCTGGTAGATTAAATGGATACTTAGCTGTGGCTAATTTTTCTAGAGCATTGCCACCTAGATTCTTCTCCATTATTTCATTAGCTATCTCTAAATACAATTTAGTCTTATTAGTACTTTCACAATCTAGCGAAAGCTTAAATAAATCAGGACGACGTTTTTTAAGTTCAGCTTTAGGAATATACTTCTCAATTGTCTCCATCAGCTTAACAAAATAAGCTGCTGGACTTAGAACTGACTGGCAATGGTCACATTCATTATAACCGTCTTTAGTATTAAATGTAGTTTCAACTATGTTGTTATCTGTTGTCATATTATTCTCCTGATTGTAAATTGTGTATAATTGCATCGCACTCTGCTGCAGTATCGTGATCGATATTACAAGCACGTTGTGCGCGATAATGTGGTTCGGTCATTTCTCTAGCGTTTTCTATATAACGAGAGACAAACTCGCGTCTGGCAATAGCTTTTTGATAAATATCTTTTGCCTCTTGCTGTGAAATTTGCTTCTTAACCTTTTTAATAAAAACATCCTCACATAAATTTGTGATTTTAAATGCTGAGTCATATATTGGCTCATCACTTTCATTTTTAAAGCTGATTAATTTATTAGCTAGTTCCCTCTCTATTCCCATTTTCTCTAGGCGTAGTTGAGATTCATTTATTTTGTTATTCATGACTTCTCCTTTGTTTGTTATAGATTTTTTAATGTTGCTTATTTGAAAAAGTAATTTATCTTTTATCTGTCCTTTATTTTTTAATTGTTAAGCTAGTTCTTTCCATTTTATCCAAATCAAAGTAGAAATAGTTATGTGTTCTGTTGATTGAAATAAGCAATTCTATCACTTAAACCTCTACTACTTATTGCATCATTGAATTGAGGATTAATTCTTTGCTCCATTTCCAAGTTTTGTTCTACATCACGTTGATCATGCTGTCCTAACTGAAGTATTGCTTGAGCTTGATAGTCAAGACGATAGTTTATAAATTCTGTCTGTTGATCTAGACTCATTTCATTAAAAAATCCAGTGCATCGGTAATGAGCATATCCACCACTAAGAGCATCTATTACTCTTGTACGCATTATATTAAGATTATTCGCATCAAAAACACCCCCACCAATACTTCTAATCATATTATCAGATATTATTGATTGGGGTGCTTCTGTAAATAGATTTGCATATTCAGTAAATATATTACGAGCAGCAGTAAGGTGTTCATTTAAATAACCCTCAGAAGAGAAATCTATGTTTCTAATATTTTGATTAAATATTTCGTTAGACCTGTAGAAAACATCTACAACATATCCAAAACCACCGCTTCTAGTTTCATTCATAATACGCTCGATAGTTTGTGTGTGTGCAAGTCTTCTAGCAAGATCAGAGTTTCTCAATACATTAGCATCTCCAGCAACAGTATGAGCTGCATGCATACTGTTCCCAAGCCCTGATGTATGATCTTGAAAACCTGCATGTTGAAAATTAACATTGACATTGTTTCGTTGAGCAATTGCTAACGCTACAAATGGATCACGGAACCGTGATATCATATGATGTTGCATATTTCTAACACAATCCTCTTCATTTTGGGACAAGTTAGCAAGATTATTAAGTCCTGGTATATTACCAATTGTATAAATACCATTATTGCGCATCTGAAAAGTACTTGCAACGTCATCGTTTATCATTTGTCGTGCTTTTCCCCCAACATCAACACTATTAACCGGATTCCCCCCAACAAACTGAAAAAGATTGAGACCATCAATAGTCCCCGCAGGATCAGGATTTATCCATCTTGCCAGCCATGGTGCGTAATAACGTGCTCCGTAGTAGTAAAGACCTGTACTGTCATCTCTCTCTTTTCCTGAATATCTATATTCTTTTTCGCTTACTTCACGAGCTGTTTTTCCTGCTATTAACGCTGTTCCACCAAATGGTAAATATTCTTCGTAGGTTATTATTTCAGCTTTATCATTTAATTCTAATGCTACTGAGTCTAAGTGATTGCCAAGTTGATAACGGTCTTGATCTCCTCGAGTTTCATCAGGAGTTCCTTTAGTCCAGTACTTATTCAGCGCTACTTTACTTTTATCATCTGCTATATGAATACTATATTTTTCCTTTTTTAAATTGTTATCTTGGTAAGTTCTAGTAACTTCAATATCCCCAAAGTAGATTTTTTCTACTCTAGTGTAATTTGATTCACTATTTTGATAGGTCTCAGTAACTTTACGTATACGCTGTCCACCACTATCGTATACATAATATTCACTATCATTTTTTCCACTTGGGCGCGTTATAATGTTTACATACGCTGTGTTATCTCGGTAATTCCAATTCAAATTCTTTGAGCTATGGAGTTTAAGTAAATTACCTCTTTCATCATAACTCTTGTCTATATCACTCTCATTAATAGGTCTATTATCTACTATTGCTAAACTTCGATTCGACTTATTCGATATATAAAACTCTTTGGTTGAGCTATTTTCTCCTACATGTCTAATTTTTGTTATGTTACTGCCATAATCAAAATCATAATATTCTGTATAATTACTGATCGCATTTTGATTATTTAAATGCGGTATTGGAATAATGTAATCATCCTTATCGCTAACGCCTCTTTTTCCACTGAGTGCTGGATGTTCCTTTCCCGTTGCTTGTATTAGCCGATAAAGCGAATCGTAATGATAATTTGATGTAGTATCTATACTTTTGCTATTGGGAAAAATCTCTTGATATGAATCATCTTTCATTCTTGTGATGTTTCCCACTGGATCGTAAGTATAATTTATACTTTGTAATTTCTTTTGCCCTTTGGTACTTTCTAGTTTGGTAAGCCGAAAAGTTTTAGAATCATAGCTATAGTTGGTAATCACTCCATTTCCATAGCTAATAGATATACGCTGACCTTTAGAATTATAGCTAATATCTGAAACATAGGTTTTTATCTTTTCTCCTTGCTTCTTAAGCTTAATTTCCTTTACTCTCCCTGCTATATCATAAATTGGTATGTGAGTGTTGTTTTGTACATCAGTTTTTTCCGTTACTTCTCCTAAGGCATTATATTTTATACTTGAGTTAAATACTTCTCGCTCAAGATCTGAGTGAGCTGTAACGATACTTTCAATATTTTGCCAATTTGCTTCTTGTTTATAGTTTTTTCTTAAGTAATAACTGCTCTTTAATGTTTGACCTTTAAAATCATTTTCTTCAACTTTTGTCAGTCCTGCTTGGTCATAATGAGCAATAAGCGTTCCATAGCGATTGCTTGCTTTATCTGCAATATTCTCAGAGTAAAAGAATCTTTCGACGATATTATTATTTAAACTTAGTTTTTCATACGTAACTTTTACCTTTATCGGCCTTTGTAGTTTATCGTATTCTGTATGCGTACATGATCCTTTACTGTCCCAGTTATATACTGCACTCCCAGCAACATTCGCTAAACTCCAATTGTCTCCAGCATCAATACTTATACTCTTTAGCAGTCCTGCCATAGAGTAAATATGTATAAAATTCTTTATTCTTTCATTTTCTCTCTTACTCTTATTATCCTCATAAAACCTTGAATCTACACTTTCTCGTTCATTTCCTTGAATATCAAGTTTTACGTGAGATTTTAGTTCTATATTATTTTGTCCATCTTTACTTAAAATCTCTATTTGTAGAAACTTTCTCCCTAAACTATCCAGATGCTCTATTGTCGGTGTATTATAATGTTTTACTGCTTTGTCCAATGCATCTTTTTCATTCTTTAAAGCTATTTTTTCTTGTTCATTCGCCTTACTCCACTTCATGCTAAATTCTTCGTAATACTTTGAATCTTTTACTCTATCATTGAGATCAAAGTTTTTTGTACTCCATGAATCAAATTCTATTTTGCTGAAAAAACCTTTTGCTGTATCGATACGAATGTTTCTCAGTAAAGGGTCATAATAAAGAGTTTCAGATACTCCTTGATTACGTACAGCCTCTTCGAAGTCATAATATGGTTTGTTACCATAAAAAGGTTCATACTTTTTTACCTCCTTTCCCTTATTGTTATATACAACTCTCCCTGATGTCAGCCACTCTTCAGTTTCAGCATTACTTAGCATTTTAGTTTCAAGATTTCTGCCAAAACCATCTATGTGCGTTACTACTCTTCTTATTCTTGTGGGTATATCATTCGAAACGTAAGTTTCTCTTTGTAAATTGATAATATGAACAGGTTGACCATTATTTCTCCATGCTTCCAGATCATAATAAAAGAAGCTAGTTGCATTTTGTAGATAATATTCTGGACTATTTGCTTGATTCGTTATTCCTAAAATATCTTCAAAACTTGGACTTTTTCTGATTTTATACTCAGATAATGGTTTATCACCTTTTGTTTCACCTTTTTCACTTCCGTACATTGAAGTAGCAATTACTACTCCAAGTGGATTTAGTATTACTTCTGATACATTATCGTTATTATCTATTAACTTTACTGGTGTTAAACGTTGATAATCATACTCTGCTCTCGTTTCATAATTTGACTTTGCTGTTGCTTTAACTATAGTTTTAATCGGTAATAATGCATATTGATCGTATACAACTGCAGTTTCACTACCAAAAACATCTATTACTTTTTTAGGTAAATAATATTTATTAGCTCCATAATAATATTGAGTAGGACTTGCTACCCACCAGGAAAAAGTTGATTTTTTGTAGCCAAGATCCTCGAGCATCTGGTCAGATGTTATTTTGCCAGCAAATACTTCTTTTATCTGACTATCAGAAAACGCCATAGCTTCAGTATGATGTAACAGTGCTTGCTGAGTTACTGAACCAAGTGCTAAAATTGCATTTTGTTCTTTGTTCCAATAGTAATTGTGATTTTCACTTAGCAGTCTTGCTTGTGGAATTGTATCCCTTAAACTCTCTTCAAACTTGATGGTATTTGTTAGTGACTTTGCTACATGAGCTCTTAAATCACCAACATTGGTATATTCATCATTTTCAATCTTTAAACCACCTATCTCAAAAGCTTGTGACTTGTATAAAGTTCCAAGTAAATAAAATTCTTGCGTGTTATTGATGTAAAAATTGTTCTCTAAAGTAATATGTAATTTTTGCTGCTCGAAATAATTATTCACTTGATTACGGCGAGGATAAGTAATGCTTGCTGATTTTATAACATTACCATATTCATCAACCTCTAAAACAACATCATGTTGTATTCGTGGATCACAACAATGTCTTTCATAATGATAATTGATCGTTTCTTGTACATTGACAAAAAATATTCCGTATTTAAATTCTTTATGATTATTACTACTGCTAGATCTTAGCAGTTTTACTGCAGCACTGGATTCAGTAACTGAGTATGGATGCTCATAAAGATTGGGATTTTCATTCTTATCTAAACCATATACTTCTTGTCTGAGCATTTGCCCTTGAATTGCTCTATAGGCTTGTCTTTTATCCTCTATAGTTGTTATATTTTCATCAAGTACATTTGGTACTACTTTTAAAGCCTTTTTATCTTCTTGATAAAATTCTTTTCGGTAACTTTCAACTAAATCTACTGCTTTTTTATAAGCTCCTGTGTGATACCAAGTTTTAGTGTAAATTGGTGCTACATAATGTTCTTTTTCATCAACATTTTCAAAGTCTTCTGTATCCCAGGTTTCTACAAAGCCAAAACCGCGAAATTCTTTTTCTATGTAATCATAAAAACCATGATGATATCGATATTTATTGATAAGCTTACTTCCTACTATATTGTCTATGGTTTCTATTTTTTCAATTACCTGTACCGGAAACGGCAAACTTGTTACCCATGGGCGATTCTCTTTTCTATCTTGTAAATAAAACTTAGTTGATGCTGCATAATGAAGGCGAGTAATGTTGCCCATGTTATTATCTATTTGCTTCAACAGGTGTGGTTTTACTCCGTTATAGAAGTCATAGTACAAATGTTGTAATTTTAAGTTTTGATTTAAATAACTAATAAGCAAACAACTGGTGCCGTTGCCAAGGATATCAGCAAACTCAATACGGCTAATATGGTTATAATCAACAGGTAACTTCAAAGTTACTGGTTTACTGAAAGAGTTGCCGCTGTTGTTATAATATATATCTAAGCTATTGTGGTTAGCGTAAACTAAATCAGTAGTACCAGATCCATCTATATCAGCAAAATATAAACGTTTAGCATTAAACCCATTCCTAAAGTATGGAGCATTTTTAAATGTAACTTTCTCACCAAATTTACCATAACCAAGATTTGGCCAACACTCTATTTTACCATCTTCAATCTTTACTAAATGACTTTTACCGTCACCAAACATGTCAGCAAAACGTATTAATGTACTTTCTGAATTGGCACGTTTGTTTGGTAAATCCTTTGGTGCTTTACTATATATAGCTTTTTTATAACCCTTTTTTCCTTGCGATGGATATACTCTGACGCTTTCTCCTTCAAACACTACTATATCTGTTCTTCCATCTCCAGTAACATCTATCATTTCTTGAAATTCGCTACTTAAATTGATTACTTGAGATTCCAGAGGCTTAAATTCACTCCATTTACTTTTACCATCAAAATCATGGTAACCCTGAAAACCGTTTTCATTCACATAAAGTTGTAACTCACCATTACCTTCTAAACTTAATAGCGAATAACTTGGCTTACGCAAAAATAATGGAAATCTTTCCAGTAAATTCGCTTTTGCAAATTCTCCATTACCGTTTGGTCTAAAATAAAGGATTGTATTGCCGTCATTATATAATATTCCTTCAATCCCTTCTTGATATAAATCAACTGATTGAAATCTTTGATCATTTAAATATCCAGTAAAATTTTCAATTTTTACAGATTTTAAAAGAATTTTTATTGCTTGCATTGTGCAAATCCAAAAAGTTTTCTTTTTCTTTAATTATAAGACTGTTTTCACTGTCTTTGATTTTCCAATTTGTATTTTCTTGGATAATTTCTGAACCTTGTTCTGAAAATACAAAATCTTGCTCTCTAAGAATTTGTAGAAGCTGTTTAGATGGTTTACTTCCATTCCTTAATGTAACTGCTGAAACTGTGGAATTATAAGTTGGATCATCACTGGTATGAGAAAAAACTAACATCGGTGTAGTTTTTGTAAATCTTTTTTCTCCTCTCTCGTAATAGCCAACTTGTTTTACAGCTCTTAAGTAGCTAATTGTTGGTTTTTCATCGTAATCAAAGTAAGTGCCATTTACTAGGACAGGTTCTGTATCAAAACAGTGATAGATTCTTATAGCTCGACAGAGTAACTCAGTTCTTAACCCAAATCCTGTTATATGTGAAGTAAATGGATCTTGACGAAGAATAGCTTCCCTTTGCTCACTGTATTTTTTATCAATTGGATGAGTAAAATTGTTTGTACCGTAATCAAACAAAACCTCAAAGTGATTATAGTTTAACTCTTTATTATAACCATAAGTAATACGATCTATTACTTTTCCGCCACCTTGTTTATTTATATCTTTTCCACTAGAACGGTAATGATAAAATATTCCATTTCCATGTACATCGCTTAATTCTTCAAGTAACCATTCTGCTATATGCTTGTCATTATTTGCATCATAAATTTGAGCTTGTTTGTTTTTACCATAAATAGCTATACTTCCATCATTACTTGTAACTCGCCAATAAGTTGTAAAATTACTTTTATTCGTTAATCTTTCTATTTTAGCAAATAAACCCTCAACACGTGGTTGATAAAAAGTAATGTCATATTCACTGGTGCTTAATTGTTGAATAGGTACTAAGTCATCTGCTCCTGCTAGAGTAAATACATCTTGATCATTGTAAAGAGGAACTTTTTTAGAAGTTTTCCTCATGATACTTGCTATTGAAACATTAAATCCTATACCGAAGACTCCATTACCACCACCAGAACTATAATTGACACTTAAAGAAGGTGAAAAATTACGACATGCTGGTAAAGGAATAGCAACGGAAAAAGTTCCTGTACCTGTAAACGAGTTAGGTTGAAATGCTTCGCTGATTCCTTTTATCGCTCCACCACCTTTTGGTAGTTCAAGCTTTTGTGCACTAATAGAAGATGTAGTGGATTTTTGCGAACTATTGTTAGATGAAGTATCCTTAGATTGAGTATATTCCATATTATTATAAATGCTGTTTTAAGTGAAAACGCTTTTATTGCGTGTAATAGACCCTCTACAAAATTTAGAGGTTTTTTATCGTATTTTTAAAAGATTTCCTTTTTAGAGTGTTTTGCAGAAGCAAAATCGTACATGAAAATTTGATGTTTTTCTAAGATCTAATTTTGTGTATATTATATATATACAAGATTAACAAAAAAAACGTCCAAATTATTCTGTAAAATTTCATTGAAGAAATGTGACTTCTTCACTACTAGAAACTATTTATGATGTTTTTTAAGATCTAATTTCGTGTATATTATATATATACAAGATTAACAAAAAAAACGTCCAAATTATTCTGTAAAATTTCATTGAAGAAATGTGACTTCTTCGCTGTTAGAAACTATTATTTTCTCTTAATCTCACAAAAAAAACCTTCTCTCTAATTTCGTCATCTCTCAGCTACATAGATACATTTAGAAAGTTTCTTTCTCTTGAAGTTGAATGATTTCATCTATAGAAAGACCGGTAAACTTAGCAATACTATTAACTTCAATCTTATCAGCCAGCATGGCCTTTGCTACTTCTATTTCTCTTGCTTTTCTTCCCTTTTCTTCACCGATTTGAATCCCTTCTTCTCTACCTTCTTCTCTACCTTCTTCTCTACCTTCCTCTCTACCTTCTTCTCTACCTTCTTCTCTACCGATTTGAATACCCTTTGCTTTAGCATCATCAAGTTTTTGTTCAAGAATGGCTTGTTCATCAAGAATACGCTTTGTTTCCTGTTCATAAGCTATAAACTCTTTTTCTGACCAATTAAACCTATTTAACTCTTCATAGGCTTTTTTAATGATTACATCACTTCCTATTATTCTTTTCAGATCTTTTTCACTGGTTTCATCTGCATACTTAAAGTAATAAATCCATTTCTCAACGATATTTTTTAATTCATCTTCTTTTGTTTTAGAAAACTTAGGCAGTTCAATAAATGTAAAATAAAAGTCTTTTAAATCATGTTCATAACTATTGCGATCAAGAATGATATGGTCAGACTTATATTCCTCTTTGTCAGGAAAAAGAATACAATCAGCTATAGCAATGAAGATAATTTCTTTTAGATTATGATATTGATCACCTTTATCAGCTTGTCTTGAGTAAGCTTTAGCAGCATAGTATTGTGCACGTTTTTCAAACCCTTTAGTCTTTGCAACTTGCATTTCACAAATATATTGAACACCTGTAGAATCTCTACATAATACGTCAACAATACTTTGTTTCTTAGAGGCAATATCAGGATCTTGAATAGTACTTAAGAATTCAACTTCTTGTATCTCATTTACTCCAGTAAACCCCAGAATATCATTTAGAAAATGAATAAGAATGTCTTTATTTTTTTCACTACCAAAGATGCGTCTAAATGCAACGTCATTTTTGGGGTCAAGAAACTTGGAGATAGCCATAAGTATAGTTTATACAAGACATTAGTAATTATATACTATAAGTATAAAATATTCCAATGTTTTAATTAAAGTTAAATAATTAACTTTACCTTGATAAAACTAATTACTTTTATAACCCTCTTTCTCCTTAATTAGTAGAAGTTAAGAATGAAGCTGCAATGGAAATGATAGAAAAATACAGAGATACGTTATTTGAAATGGGTTTTGATCTTGAAATTAACTCAGAAAATAAGGTAACAGTGAAAGCAGTACCAGCAATATTAGATGATATAAATGTAAAAGAAATGTTACTAGATATAATAGATAGGTTATTGGAAGTAGAAGATGTTCTATCTATAGAAGATAGAATAAATAAGGTTCTGGCTACAGTAGCCTGCCATGGATCAATCAGAGCGGGAAGAGGAATGAAACTCGAGGAAATGAATGAGCTATTGAGACAAATGGAGAATACGCCATATTCTGGTCAGTGCAACCATGGAAGACCTACTTATATAGAGCTCAAACTCAATGATATTGAAAAGTGGTTTGAAAGGAGGTAAATCCTTATTTAACAACTCTTTTTTCCTTTTGAAAATCTCTCTGACAAAAACTGTCTATTAACTGTTGATTACACTCAATCATTATCTGTGCTTCTTGTTGAAGGTACTTAATGTTTTGAGGCTTAATATTATCCATATCAAGTGCTGCTATCTTTAGTTTTGATTGTATTCTGATATATTTGTCACTCATTACTTGATTCAACTGATAATTTACTGCGTCTAAACTTGAAGCAAACATTACATTGATTAATGGTTTTATCCAACCTATTTTACCAAACCTTTTTGAATTAATATATTTTATGTTTTTCATTGATCTACCAGTTCCTATTGATAATAGTGTAATATCATCATTTGGAAATAATCTCTTACTACTAGCATATGCACAAGCAGCTGGGTTATTGGCAAACACTCCTCCATCTATTAGAACTCTTTCTATTTGATTAACCTTCAAGTATTTAGGGGAAAAGTATGTTGGTGCTGCACTTGTTGCTCTCAATGCATCCTTTAGCTTTATAAAATTTTTATCTTCTCTCCAGCTTTTAAAAAAGAATGGGCAGTTATTATGTATATCATAGCTAGTCAATAGTAAATGACTTACAGTATCAGCAATTGTAGTTTTTCCAAAGTATTGATCAAGTATCTTTTCTATGTTTTTGCATGAATATTGAGAACCATTTAACCAGGAAGCGATTGATCGTCGCCAAAATGATGACTTAAAAATATATGCTCCATGTTCTTCATACAGATTTACTAAATCTTTTGCTGAATATTGAAGACTTTCCTTATCATCTTTTATGCATAAGCCTGCTACAACGATACCGCCGGTTGATGTACCTGCCATGAGATCAAAGATTTGAGAAATAGGTTTTTTTGTCCTTTTTTCTATTTCTGCTAATATTATTGCTGGTATTATTCCTCTTATTCCTCCTCCATCGACAGATAAGATATATTTTGTCATATCTTATTTCCACCTTTTGTTAGATACTTGTACTTTGAATTCATCAAGTTCTTCTGAAAGATTTTTGACTCTTTCTTCAAGACGATACACTGTTATAGTTAATTCGTTATTCTGCTCGATGAATTTATCATGAATGTGAACTCTTAAATCGAGCTTGGCAAGCCACCAGATTGCTGCGACAGTCTGTATTACCATAGTTATAATTACTGCTATTGGAATTTTTTGCTTTTGCATGTTTTTTTTGATGAGATGATAAGATAAATTTGTTATAGCTATTAACAACAAAGAAATATTTTATAGGCAGTTATGGTAGTTGCTACTTAGACTTAGACTTAGACTTAGACTTACATTGCTTTCAGCATCGTAGAACAGGTGTATAATTTAACAGACATAATTCCAGGCGTTCTTTTATATTTTCATTTACTTATGGATGCCGATAACATAGTATGATAACCTGAGCTATTCAATACATGTTCTGCTCTATCAATTACCCATTCACCATCTATATCTTGATGAAACCCTATGAGATTTAATTTAGCCTCTGCAAATACTTCTGGATTACCAGGCATAGTAATTTCTAACTCTGCATTATTTCTTTTTAGTTGTTTTAGCTTAGCATTTGCTGCACTTAGTGCTGACTCTGCATTTGAGTAGATTGTTTGTATGATATAACTTGGACTACCAGAACCAACTGTTTTTGATATAGTTTCTCCTCTTTCATAACTATGCCATTTTGCAATCACTGAGTTATACCTACTTACAGTAAAATGCATCTTCCAATTTATTGTATCTTCTAGTCTAATTGTTGTTATCCCTAAAACCTTTCCCGTTGCTGATTTCGCCTTACCTTTTGGAATAAATATTATGTATCCTCCTGCAAGTTTTGCTATTGCCTCACGCTCTATTGCTATTCTTGTAAGTAAACTTATATCACTTTCTTCTGTTTGGTTAATATGTGGTATTACTATATTTTCAAATTCTTCAGCAACTTTATATCCATAGCCATGCTTTTGTGCTATTTCCTTCACTAAGTTACCCAAAGTTATTTCCTGCCATTCTTTGAATACTTTCTCTTTTAATGATAATCTTGTTGCATGGGCTTTAATTATTAGAGTTTTTGGTGGACTTTGCACCGTAATTTCATTAACCGTATATACACCCATTGGTACTACTCCAGTTTCTCTATAACCCAAAGCAATATTTAATTCATTCGGAATATCTATGCTTTCATCTCTGTAATCAACACATACTTCCACTATATCATTTATAGTTCCTGATTCGTCAGTAAGTCTTAATGATACAACTCTATCTCTAATTGACTCATACCCATTTATAATAAAATCTGGCTGCATTTATTCCCATACCTTTAATTTTAACTTTTTTACTGGCTTTTGCATCATAGGAAGTTTTACCTTTAATCCTGCTGGTAAAAAGCTGCCATATTCTGCTAAACCTGAGTTTTCTCCAAGTACTAGTTCTACTACTCCTTCAGTAAATCCATAATGTTTCCAGCAAATTAGATCTAACATTTCATTTTCTCGAGTTAAATAATATGTTGTCATGTGTTATGTTGTCATGTGTATCGCTTTAAACTTAAACTAAATTCAACTTTTTTCGGTAATCCGCTAGGAAAAAATGATGTCTGCTTTTTCTCTAGCTTCATAATTACAAACCTTCCTAAAACATCTCCTAAACTATCAACTAAAATGTGTGGTGTCTGATCTTTTTCTGCTTCTTTCATACTATTTAATTGATTTAATCCATTTAGATTATTAAGATAAATAATTCCTTCTACTTCTATACTTTCTCCACCTTGACCTATATTTTGTAGTGATGGCATTTTTCCAATACACTCAACTACACTCCAGCGCTTCTCTTTGCTACACCTTAAACTTCTCGGAGCAAACTTATATGGACCAAAAGACAGCATTAGTAAAATGTTTCCGCTGTGTCAAACAGCACATCACGCGATTTTTCCCTGATTCTTTTTATTACTTCATCGGCAAGGCTACGAACATTCTGATTTTCTCCTGCTTGTATACTGATATTAAAGTAATTATGTTGACTTTGATTGAAAATTTTATTTTCAAACTCACTTTTTATATTCTCTTTTAGATCTTCTTTCTTTAATGTTGATTTTCTCTCTTCAATTTCATGTTTAATTTTGAAACCTTTCCAGCTATTTTGAGAAATTTCTTTCCATATACTACTACTTAATAGAGGATTTCCATCACTGAAAACGCTATTTTTGGCAAGTGTACTACCAACTTTTTCATTAACTACTGAAACAACTCTTTTCCTCTTTTCAAGTTCTTTTACTGGACTATTTTCAGAAATTTTTCCGAATATACTACTAAAAGTATTTCCCATCCATGAAAAAGCCTCTTCTATAGGTTTTAAATTTGATTTTATATACTCCCAAAATTAGAGAAAAAGTTCTTTACTCTTTGCCAGTTAGTCATAATAAATGCCGCACCAGTAACCATTCCTGCAACTAAGAATCCTACAGGATTACTCATCATTGCTAATGTTAAAGCTCTAAACCCTGTAACTACTCCTGGAATCACATATGATAATACCCTTAGTGCTGACCCAAGTGATCCATGCAAAATCACTGATAAAGTTGCAGCTCCACCTTTAAGCAGAGCCATTGCATAACCAAAACTCACCATCGCTATCTTACCAAGAATCAAAAGTGAAATTATGCTCGTGATTCCTGTAGTAACAATTGGACACTTTTCTGCAAGCCAAGCTATGCTTGTTGTTATAGACCTTAAAAAGCTACTTATTCTATTTAAAGCAGGAAGCATTACTGAACCCAAATTCATTCCTAATTCTGCTATTGTGTTTCTAAGTAATCGTAAATTATTTGCTGTAGTTTCTGCACGATTGTTAAATTCTTTCTCCATGGATTCGTTATACTTTTCTTCATCAGCTAACAAAACTATTGCTTCTTTATACTTTTTTAAACTTCCCACTAATAGTGCAATATCATCTTGATACTCCTGACCAAAGACTTTCATAAGAATTTGAGAACGTTCTTGCTTATCTACTTTTTCTAGAGTTTCAAAAAAGTAAAGCAACGCTTCTTGACCATTTTTGTTTATTCTTTGTGCCATTTCCTCTGCAGTTATTCCTATTTCTTCTAGTGCTGATTTAAACTCCTTTCCTTGCCCTTCTGCAGTCTGAAGTTTTGCAAGCAAAGCATTTATTGCAGTTGCTGCTTTGGCTGGTTGTTTACCTAGACTAATAAAAGCATTAACTAAGCTACTTGTTTGCTTAATATCTAAACCAAACTGTTTTGCAGTACCACCAACTATCGCTAATGCTTGTATCATATCCTTTGCTTTAGCAGCAGTGTTGTCTGATAAGTGGTTGATTACATTACCAACATTCTCCATTTCATCAACTTCAACCCCATAAACATTAGAGAGTTTAGCTATAGAGTCACCTGCCTGTTCTGCTGACATATCAAATGCTGTTGACATTTTTGCTACTACTTCTGTGAATTTAAAAAGATCCTCTTTTCCAATACCAAGTTGACCACCACTTGCAGCTGTTTTTGCTAGCTCTTCAGCTGATAGTGGTATGCTACGTGACATCTCCTTTAACTTCTGCGCAAACTTATTAGCCTCATCTGTATCAGGAGTAAAATCCACTACCTTCTTAACATCAGCCATAGCTGTTTCAAAATCAATCGCAACTTTGATCGGAGCTGCAAGCGTTAGTCCTAGCCCTATCGTTTCTATGATTTGTGACTTAAAGTGTGCTTTATTTGCTAAAACACTTTGGTGATTACGTATTGCAGAACTAAGCTTACTGTACCTACCTTTTAGTACTTCAATCGACGAGACAAGTTTATACTGGTCTCTTACTAATGACTTAATATTTCTTCCACTTTTTCTTACTTCTTCGTTTAGTGCATTTAGAGCATTCCTCTTTTTTAAATATGCACCTTTTGCTTTTGTTGCAGAAACTTTAGCTTTATCAAACTCAGCTTTTAAAGTTTTACTTGGCTTTTCTATTCCCTTTATCTGTTTAGCTAAGGATTTTACCTGTTCTTCAAAGCCTTTCCAAGAACGTTTGGCAACTAAAGTATCCTGACCTAATTGCTTAAATTTAAACACTGACTTTAGTGACGTATCAAGTTGTCTTATGTTCTCACCAAGACGAGAAATCTGACTGCTACTTCCACTCATTACAGCATTAAAACTACCATCCAGTACTGCACCTATTTTTATAGATAACGTTGACATTTTATTTCCCTCGCTGCCTTACACCATAAGATAAAATCATTTATTTCCATTTCAAGTATTTGCTCAACTCCACCACCAATGATAGAGCTGAGCATAATTACCTCCAATCTTAACTCCTTTGGAGAATTGGTGAAAAAAAATCCCTCAATACTTGTTGCATTTTTACATAATCTGCAATATCCAATTCTTCTATTGTTTCCTTGGCAACAGAAGTGAGATTTGCTGTTAGCGTAACTTCTCTACTGAGTTCACTACCATCGATACGTTCTATTGCTAGATAATCTCTAACTTTTGGACGTCTAACAGTAAGTTCTGA
Organism: Wolbachia endosymbiont of Chironomus riparius; assembly: GCF_918315375.1. Taxonomy (NCBI): domain Bacteria; kingdom Pseudomonadati; phylum Pseudomonadota; class Alphaproteobacteria; order Rickettsiales; family Anaplasmataceae; genus Wolbachia; species Wolbachia endosymbiont of Chironomus riparius. The sequence goes on along the minus strand of NZ_OU906733.1, from coordinate 365,205 downwards.
AATAGAAATTCCATCAACTGTTATTGGATTATTAAGTGTTATTGTTTTCATATTTACTTTCCTAAAAAATTTAAATTCCTAAAACTGTTTGTAATAAAGCCATTTGATCGACACCGTTAATCTTACGAATCATATTTTCACTATCAATCTCAATAAGCTCTCGACCAGATATGGTAAGCTTATAATAGTGAGCGGATAAAGTGCATTTTAGTGTTGCTTTTTCTCCTGGTTTCCAACTACCAAAGTCAAATTCTCTAAATATTCCTCTGAGATTTATAACCACTGCTTCAATATTATTGCTCCCACTCCCTTGCATACCTCCCCTTAGTGTCAAAGCTACTGAGTTTCCATCAATAAGCCCAAAGAGTCTGAACAGCTCTGAATCATACTCAGCAAACGTAAATTCTGCTTCAAGTTTTTCCATACCCATATCAATACTTATTGGTATATCCATTCCTCCTGCACGATATTCTTCTGTTTTGATGGTAAGTTTAGGTAAAGTGATTTCATCTATTTTTCCTGCGTAACCTCGACCATCTACAAATACATTAAAATTCTTTAATATTTTTGGTAACATTTTTTCCTCTTGTACAACCAACTAACTATATTTCATTGTTAACTAATCTTGATCTGAACGTGATCTGCTCAGCAGGATATGGTGGTGTAAACTCAAAATCAAAATATACTTTGCCATCTGCAATACTTGCTGGAGTATTTAGTTCTAATGATGAATAGCATTTTCCACTTAAAATTGCTCCTTGTGCCTTTAAATTTGCAAGATAAGAATTTACTCCCTCTATAACATCATCTATATAAGTTTTAGTGATATTTCGATCAACTGCCCATAAATGGGCTCTAAGAAGACTATCGTTGATTAAATCTGCAGTACGTCTTACTGATAAAAAAGCCCATTTCGAATCACTTGAGCAGGTTCTGTTTCCCCATAGTCTATATCCTTTTTGATGAATAATCGTTGCCACTTCATTTTCATTCAAATAGTTAGCCCTGCAATTTCCATCACCTAATGTAAAGTCAATAGGTCTTGAAGTCCCAATAATTCCACTAATTTCTTGATTTGAAGGTGAACACCAGAATCCATGCTCATTATCTATTTTAGCAATTAAACCTACAACAAATGGACTTGGTGGTACAATCTCTTCTCCTTTACCAAAAAACACTTTAACCCATGGATCAACAACGTAAACTCTTGAGCTGCCAATACTCTTTCTCCATTTTATCGCTTCTTCATCATTAGTATTTGGTCCATCTGCTACTATTATCGCTCTTAACTTTTCTGCTGTTGAAATTAACGCTTCTACTACTGGATTTTTACCATCTTCTGTCAGTTTATGAGTAAAATTGGGTGCAATAAGTATTCTTGGTGCTGTGTGCATTATACTCTCACTACTCAGAAACGCTTGAATACCCTTATACTCCCCTGTTTCCTCATCAATTCCACCAATTATATTTTTTATTGTCTCATTCTCTTTTAATTTCCAATCAACATTTTCACTTTCCTCAACTCTAATAACCACTACTGTTGCACCTATCTGAGAAAATATTGAATTCACTGCTTGCAAAAGACTTCCTTTTTTACCCAGCTTTCCTGCTTCCTTTAAGCTTCCACTAATTAATACTGGTTTGTTTAGTGGAAATTTCTCCTCATTCGCATCCGGTGCTGTACCTATCACACCAATTACTGATGATTTGCTCCTCCTAACTGCTCTTGGACCACAGCTTGTTTCTATAATATTTACTCCATGTAAAAACTTTTCTGTCATATGATGATAAATTGATTAGAGAATTTCTTTTGCTTCTCATGGTTATAAATTGGCAAATATTTTTGGCAAATATTTACTGCTTACCGACTATTAAACAATATTCAATTCTGTAGCTTATTTCTCTCTCTTGCCTATTCTTAAAAACTGTTTTTTCAACTTACTTGTAGCTATTTTAAAATCTCACGTAAATTATCATATTTTCCCCTTATATAGCTGTATATATATCAAAAATCACGTTACCTACTGAACCTCCCACTCCACTTACCTGAACACCTCTTAAGGTAATACCAGAACCTATCGGTGTTTCACCATTGTGCCTGGCAATGTAGGAAAAACTATTTCCACTCAGTACAGAATTTATATTAAAATCCGTATCATTATCATCATAACAAAAAGTTGGAATATAAATTGTAGAACTACCAGTACCATTTGTTTGTGTCGTTGCTCCATTTCCTACTGTTACTCCAGATTGCTTTCTGAATAAAGATGAAGAAGTATTTAGAGTATTTATTACTGTTGATCTATAACTCTGAATATTAGACTCTATTATTTTGCATGCTGATTCTGACTTAATAATTATTCTCAATGCTTCACCACTACTTGCTATTGCACTTATCGCTGTAGATGATGATACTATTGCATTCATAGCTATAGAAGAATCTACTATTATATTCATAGCTATAGAAGAAGCTGCTACTCTACTCATAGCTATAAAAGAGAATATTATTATATTCATAGCTAATGGAGAAGCTACTATTATCTTTATCGTAGACGGAGTTACTTCTGTTAACTTTACTAATGTGTTAATCGCTACTGTGTTAGCTATTATATTTAATGCAACACTGCTTTTTAGTAATTCTTGTAATCCTAATGGACTATTAACTAATTTTTCTAATGCTGAAGAGTTATCAGTTATATTGAATACTGCACTAGCATTACTCAACATTTTACTAAATTTCTTCTGATTACCGGTATTACTTAACCAAGTTTCTAAATCGGTTTGATTTAGAATTTTTAATAGTATTTCTGGGTCGCTAATCGCTTCAAAAGTGTTCACCAACTCTCTTAACGCTTGAAGGTGTTCCTTTCCAGAATCATCTATTGCTGCAATATTGGCATCTTTTCTTGTATCAAAAAGTGATAGGCTTTTTAATTCTTGATCATTCATTTTCTTCAATGATCCTTTTTCCGATTCGGTAATCACAGCTATTGCATTTGCTTTATTATTGTTTAGGTCATTTAAATGTGAATTTGTTTTATTAAGCAGTTCCTTTAGTTTTCCATCACTTATCTGAGTAATCTCAGAAACTACACTCTTATCAACTATTGATTCAAGTGTCTTAGCAAGATATGCCAATTGATCAGGAGTACTAGTTACTGCTAAATCTTTAAGTCTTTTCTGCAATATATCGATTATTTCTTTTATTGCTGTCATTTGAGTAATCTTGGAAATTACTTTTTTATCTACTATTAATTCGAATGATTTAGCAAGATATGCTAGTTGATCAGGTGCACTACTCTCTGCTAACTCTTTAATTCTTCTCTGTAAAATATCAACTACTTCGTTAGTAACATTCATTCCCTATACCACAAATTTAAAAAAGTTTCAAAACTAAAGCGTTCAAAATTATTCTTTAATTGATTGTGTTCATTTTCTCTTTCACTTATATCTTCGCTTACTTTTTCAATAGTTTCTCGAATACGAACTACATCTTCCACAGCAATATTATTTGGGTGAGGTAGAGAGTATCCTCTTTCTGTTTTATCGCTTGACATCTTTTTATTGTGGGGATTTTATTTGAGGGTTTAGTGAATTTATTTTAATTTTTCAATCTCTTTGCTTGAAAATCCAGTAGTCTTTGCAATAATTTCAGTAGAAACTCCAAGCTTAAGCAAATTTCTAGCTATTAACTCAGCTTTTTCTTTTCCTCCTTCTTCTTTACCTTCTTCTCTACCTTGTTCTCTACCTAATGCTTTAGCATCATCGAGACGTTGAGCCCAAATACCAGCTTCCTTTTGAATATCTAAAATTCTTTCTTCATATGCTACTAGATCCTTTTCTGTCCAAATCGACTTATCCAGCTCATTGTACGCTAGTTTTATTATTGGTTCCTGTTCTGCTATTTTTTTTAGATCCTCATCTGTAGTTTCTTCTGCGTATTTAAAAAAATAGCACCAACGTTCTACTATATTTTCTAATTCTTCTACTTTGCTTTTTTGAAACTTAGTTAATTCAATAAAAATAAATTGTAAGTCTTTTAAGTAATGACCATTAGTTTCAATATCACGTATCGTATGTGATGATTTATAACTTACCTCTTCAGGAAATAAATCATTATTGGAAATAGCAATGAAGTATACTTTTTTTAAATCAATATATTTACCTGATTTATCTAATTGTCTTGAATAGGCCTTAGCAGCATATAGTTGAGCACGTTTTTCAAACCCTTTATCTTTAGCAACTTGCATTTCTATCACAAATCTATTTCCTATAGAGTCTTTGCATAGAATATCAACTATACTTTGCTTATCAGAAGCTATTTCAGGATCCATTATAGTGCTTAAAAATTCTACTTCTTCTATCTCTTTTTGCCCCTTAAATTCTAAAATATCGTTTAAAAAATGAATAAGAATATTTTTATTTTTTTCACTACCAAATATACGTTTGAAGGTTAGATCACACTTTGGGTCAAGAAATTTTGTAAATGCCATATATTCATTTAACTATTGCTAATATTATACTCTTTTTTCATAATTTTGCATAACAAAATATTAGGTCACAATAACCCGTAAATTTTCGAATGATTTAGCAAGATATGCTAGTTGACCAAGTGCACTATTCTCTGCTAACGCTTTAATTCTTCTCTGTAAAATATCAACTACTTCGTTAGTAACATTCATTCGCCATACTACAAATTTAAAAAAGTTTCAAAACTAAAGCGTTCAAAATTATTCTTTAATTGATTGTGTTCATTCACAGCAATATTATTTGGGTGAGGTAGAGAGTATCCTCTTTCTGTTTTATCGTTTGACATCTTTTTATTGTGGGGATTTTATTTGAGGGTTTAGTGAATTTATTTTAATTTTTCAATCTCTTTGCTTGAAAATCCAGTAGTCTTTGCAATAATTTCAGTAGAAACTCCAAGCTTAAGCAAATTTCTAGCTATTAACTCAGCTTTTTCTTTTCCTCCTTCTTCTCTACCTAATGCTTTAGCATCATCGAGACGTTGAGCCCAAATACCAGCTTCCTTTTGAATATCTAAAATTCTTTCTTCATATGCTACTAGATCCTTTTCTGTCCAAATCGACTTATCCAGCTCATTGTACGCTAGTTTTATTATTGGTTCCTGTTCTGCTATTTTTTTTAGATCCTCATCTGTAGTTTCTTCTGCGTATTTAAAAAAATAGCACCAACGTTCTACTATATTTTCTAATTCTTCTACTTTGCTTTTTGAAACTTAGTTAATTCAATAAAAATAAATTGTAAGTCTTTTAAGTAATGACCATTAGTTTCAATATCACGTATCGTATGTGATGATTTATAACTTACCTCTTCAGGAAATAAATCATTATTGGAAATAGCAATGAAGTATACTTTTTTTAAATCAATATATTTACCTGATTTATCTAATTGTCTTGAATAGGCCTTAGCAGCATATAGTTGAGCACGTTTTTCAAACCCTTTATCTTTAGCAACTTGCATTTCTATCACAAATCTATTTCCTATAGAGTCTTTGCACAGAATATCAACTATACTTTGCTTATCAGAAGCTATTTCAGGATCCATTATAGTGCTTAAAAATTCTACTTCTTCTATCTCTTTTTGCCCCTTAAATTCTAAAATATCGTTTAAAAAATGAATAAGAATATTTTTATTTTTTTCACTACCAAATATACGTTTGAAGGTTAGATCACACTTTGGGTCAAGAAATTTTGTAAATGCCATATATTCATTTAACTATTGCTAATATTATACTCTTTTTCATAATTTTGCATAACA
>NZ_OU906733.1:317033-358924 GCF_918315375.1 Wolbachia endosymbiont of Chironomus riparius | reverse complement strand
CAATCAGAGTTTTAACATTGCCACTTGAATCTTTAATCGCCCAAAACTTTTCATGATCAAGTAGATTACTCACGGTTTCAGGATAAAGCCTTATTCCTGCTCTTGATGGAATATTATAAAGAATAGCTGGAACATGTGCTTTTTCAAGTAGCTTTTCAAACCATAGGGTTTGTCCTATTATACCAGGTTTTGTATAGACAGGTGTTGTCATAAGATAACCATCTATAGGCATGTCTTTGCAAAAATTCATCCACTCTAACGTCTGATGAAAGTTAATTCCTGGTACACCAACTATGATTTTTATGTTGAGATTAAGCTTACATACAAATTTAATCAATTCATGTTTTTCTTTATCAGCGAGTGATAAACCTTCACCTGTACTACCAAGCAATACTATGCCGTTCTCATTTTGAGCTTGTACTACAAGTAAATTATTCAAACTATGATAATCTATACTATCTCCATTGTGATTGAATGGTGTAACACAAGCAGTCCACAGAAAATTATACATGTTATTGTTGCTCTATTTTCTCCTTAGTAAATTGCGTTACTGTGTGCAACTAATATATTTATAAACAAATATAATACTATCTCATTTGAGTTTCGATTGAAATAGCTATAAATAGATATTTTACCAGAGTATATACATACTCTGGTGTATTTCTTAACTATAAAATATCATTTGCAGCTTGTGAAACTTGTATGTATGACAAAATATGGTCAATATTATTGGAGTAATTGGTACAATTATTGTTAAACTCTGATTGATAATCGTCTATTGTCTTTTGTAGTTTATTGAGCCTTATGTTTTGATTAATCTGGAATAAAACGGGTATTTCGTTAAAGTGAGCAGCTATAAATTTTGCTTCAGATATATTTCATAGATTAAATCTAAAGTGCATTATGTCTCCATCTTGAACGACATACTCTTTTCCTTCAAAACGAACTTTTCCTGCATCTTTACAGGCTGATTCATTTCCATATTTTATATAATCTTCAAAGCTTATTGTTTCTGCTTTTATAAAACCTTTTGCAAAATCAGTGTGAATTACTCCCGCTGCTTGATCAGCTGTTGACCCTAATCCCACTGGCCATGCTCGCGCTTCTTTTGGACCAACAGTGAAAAAGGTTATCATATTTAATACTTCATACATGATGCGTGCTATTGCATTTAGACCTGATTCTTTTAAGCCAAATTCTAATAGAAAACTATTTTTTTCTTCTTCACTTTCAAGATTTGCAATATCTGCTTCAAGCTTTGCTGAAATACAATAAAATTTACTTTCATTGTCATCAGCCATTTTTTTTACTTTCTTAGATAATTCATTACCAGTTATAACATTTGTATCTTCAACATTGCAGACATACATAACAGGTTTTGTTGTTAATAACTGAAGCAAATTCATTTCTTCTTGATTTACATGTTTTAAGCTTCTTGCAGGTTTGCCCGCTTTTAATAAATCTAGAACCTCTTGCATCAAATCTAATTGCGCTTTTAGTGCCTTATCACCAATTTTTGCTTTTTTTTCCATTTGAGGAAATCTTCTTTCTATGCTGTCGATATCAGCTAAAATTAACTCCATTTCAACCACTTCAGCATCTAATATTGGGTCTATAGTATCATGCACATGATTTATATCATCATTTACAAAGCACCTTAATAGATGAACAATGGCATCAACTTCTCGTATGTGGCTTAAAAATTTATTTCCAAGTCCTTCTCCTTTGCTTGCACCTTTAACAAGACCTGCAATATCAACAAATTCTAGCTGATTATAGATTATTTTCTCTGAATTGGAGATCGATGAAATTTGCTTCAAGCGCTGATCTTTTATTGATACTTTCCCTATGTTTGGTTCTATTGTACAAAAAGGGTAATTAGCAGCTTCGGCTAAATTTGATTGTGTAAGCGCATTAAATAATGTTGATTTTCCAATATTTGGTAACCCAACAATACCACAATTAAGACTCATATTTATTATATAAAGTTAAAATATAACTATTCTTATATTTTTGTACAGTGTAAATTTTATTGCATCTGTTAATAATTCATGTATAATTTAATAGATATACTTTTAATGTATAACTTAGAATATGAGGTATAGTTATGTCTAAAACTACTAAAGCAAGCATAATGAAAAGAAATCATAGAAGTGATAATCCTATGAAAAGATTAAAATTACGAATTAAATATGATAGGAATATAAATTTCAGCTTCAAAGAAAAAGACATACAAGATTATAACAATAACTCAGACCGTGAAGTAAATTTTTATCACAGTGATTATTTGCGTGATATTACAAAAAATATAAATAAAAGAGCACATGAAGACGATTCTTATATAGAAGAAAGAGAAAGTAAAAGATTAAAAGGAGATGAAAATAAAAATTCATATCCTAAGGTTTTTTATACGGGCAAAGCAATTGGTAACGGTAGTTGTTTTTTTGATTCATTTAGACAAAGCTTAGAGCAACAAAAGGGAATAAAAGTGACTGTTGAGCAATTGCGTGAAGATTGCAAAACTTTTGCATCAAAAGACCCACAGCAATGGTTTACGTATGCTATTGCCAATAGTTGTGATAAAGATGGAAATAAACGTAGTGAAACTATAACTTTATATACGAAAGAGATTTTGAATAATGATAGGTGGGGTGACTCTTATGTTGAAGGCAGAATACTGTGTGAAAGATACGGTGTTAAATTACATGTTATAGAGAAGCAATATTATATTGATGAAAATGAACAAACCAAGTCTATATGGGCAGATGAATTAATTTCTTATAAAGATGGTTCTAAAAGTATTAGTGAAATAGACTATAATGATGATAATGTTTTGCATATAATAAACTCAGGTAGCGCACATTTTGAACCATTACTTAATAAAGATAAAGAACTTATTCAGATTGAACTATTACTTAATAGAGATAAAGAACTTATTCAGAAAGACTTTGAATTAGCAAAGCATATGCAAGTAGAAGAAGTTTTAAAATTTCTTAAAGTGGAAAAAACTTCTCCATTGAAAGCGGAAGTTAAAGAAGTATTTAATAAGTTATTAGCAAAAAACACTAGTAATGAAATTAAGGATGTTATCGATGAATGTGTTGATTACTTTGAAGGGAAAAGAGCTTCTCATTTAAATTATAATATGCAAGAAATAGATGTACCAAATCCTGTTGAAAAAAAAGAGCTTCCAATTTAATAAACTGTCATACACAGCAAGCACATATATTAGAAGAGCATCGTGCACTAAATCCAAATTATTCTCAGAATAGTCTGATACAAGTGAGGTAAATTCAGATTTCCTGTGCTGAAGTAATGAATAAGCACAGGATTACTTACTTTACTTATTAAAAAATATTTTGGTAACTCGGGGTTTATGCATGTTACGTGATTTCATTGTATTTTACCATCAGTAAATAGTATATTTTTTGAATATATAGACAGTCCTACAGAATTTTTGTTGGTTAAGGAGATGATTATGATTCAAATTGTTTTACCTAGCTTCACCAATATTCTGTTTTAGTCTTCTAATTGCCATATCTTGATCATTAACAATGTGCTTTATGTTTACATCTGTCATTTTATAATCATATTTCTGTACATCTTGACTGTATACTTGTTTGTGTTCCCGTATCTCTGATTTCAGTTTGTTTTATCTCTACTGTAGTGTAATTCAAATTCCCCCCTGAATTTGCATATGAAGCGCCAGAATTTATATATGTTGGATTGTAATTACATCTTCTATCAACCAGGTTGTTATATTAGGAACTGTTGCTAGCATTAATTGTACTAGATTATATTTTATTGTGTTAGTATCCATACTTTCTCCCTATCAAAATAGCTATTACTACTAACGCAAAATATAAAAAGCAAATAAAAACATCAATATGTTAATCTTTGATATTTTTAAGGAATTTTTAATTTTTAGCATTGTGAATTTATGTCTAAAAAAATTATTTCTAAATAATCATCTTTAAAATGGAACAAGTAATTGATATATTTGGAAGTAGTTCTGTAGATGATTATTTTGCTTTATGTGGCGTTTTTTATAGTTCTATATCTAGCAAATACTGATTAACATAATTTTAGATTGTAGAAAAATATGGATTTAAATAAATTTACTGAAAAAGCGAAGAGTTTAATTCAAAGTGCTCAAATTAATGCACTAGGTTCTGGACATCAAGTTTTTATGCCTGAGCATCTGTTAAAAGTGATGCTTGACGATGATTCAGAGTTAATAAGTGATTTAATCTCTGCTTGCGACGGAAATACAAAGAATGTTTCTGATGGTGTAAAAAATCTACTAAAAAAACTTCCAGTAGTTGAAGGTTCAGGGAGTGGAGGACTTCAGCTTTCAAGAGAAATGGCAAAAGTGTTTGAGGATTCAATTGCCATTGCGCAAAAAAATCAGGACACTTTTGTTACTGTTGAACGATTATTACAGGGGCTTGTAGAACAGAAAGATAGTGATGTAAGTAAAATTTTAGTAGAAAGTGGCGTAACATCACAAAAATTACATTCAGTTATTGACCAGATGAGGAAAGGAAGTATAGCAGATTCGCCAAATAGCGAAGAAAAGCTAAATGCTACAAAAAAATATACAAAAGATATAACAGAACTTGCAATGCAAGGTAAACTTGATCCTGTTATTGGCCGTGATGAAGAGATACGTAGAACTATTCAGGTTTCGCTCAGACGTACAAAAAATAATCCGGTGCTAATAGGTGAACCTGGTGTTGGAAAAACAGCAATAGTTGAAGGACTTGCAAACAGAATTGTGAAGAATGATATACCTCTTGGTTTACATAATGTAAAAATTTTATCTTTAGATTTAGGAGCTCTGATAGCTGGTACTAAATTTAGAGGAGAATTTGAAGAAAGATTAAAAGCGGTTATTAATGAAATTTCAAAAGCAGAAGGAAAAATCATATTGTTTATAGATGAATTGCATACTTTAGTTGGAGCAGGAGCAACTAGTGGTGCAATGGATGCTTCAAATTTACTTAAGCCTTCACTAGCAAGAGGAGAAATTCATTGTATAGGCGCTACAACTTTGGATGAGTATAGAGAACATATAGAAAAAGATCCAGCGCTTGCAAGGCGCTTTCAACCTATTTTTGTATCTCAACCATCAGAAACAGATACAATTTCTATTTTGAGAGGATTAAAGGAGAGATATGAAGTACATCATGGTATTAGAATTACTGATGGTGCGATAGTTGCTGCTGCAATTTTATCTAACAGATATATTACTGATAGATTTTTGCCTGATAAAGCAATTGATTTAATAGATGAGGCAGCAAGCAGAGTTAGAATTGAAATGGATAGTAAGCCTGAGGTGATTGATGAGCTTGATAGAAAAATCATTCAATTAAAAATTGAGGCTGAGGCCTTAAAAAAAGAAAGTGATAAAAATTCTCAAGAGCGCTTAAAGAAAATAAATGAAGAGATTACAAAGTTAAGCAATGAGTTTGCTGATTTAAATACTAAGTGGCAAATAGAGAAGAGTAAGATAACCAAAATACAAGAAACAGCTGAAAAGTTAGATAATGCTAGAAAAGATTTGGAATTAGCTCAAAGAAGTGGAAATTTAGCTAAGGCGGGAGAGTTAATGTATGGAATTATTCCTACATTTGAAAATGAGTTGAAAAATCAGGAAGAAGTATCGAGTGATTTTTTAAAAAAAGAAGTTACCGAAAGTGATATTACTAATATTGTTTCTAAGTGGACAGGTATTCCAGTTGAAAGCATGATGCATAGTGAGAAAGAAAAGCTTCTAAATATGGAAAGTGAAATAGGAAAAAAGGTAATAGGGCAGAAAGAAGCAATAGAAGCAGTGAGTAATGCCGTGAGGCGTTCCCGTTCTGGTGTACAAGATGTAAACAAACCTTTTGGTTCATTCTTATTTCTAGGTCCAACAGGAGTTGGTAAAACAGAACTTGCAAAATCTCTTGCTGAATTTCTGTTTGATGATAAATTAGCGCTTTTACGCTTCGATATGTCAGAATATATGGAAAAACATTCTGTTTCAAAATTAATAGGTGCACCTCCTGGATATGTTGGTTATGAGCAAGGCGGAAGGTTAACAGAAGCAGTGAGAAGGAGACCATATCAGGTTATTTTATTTGATGAAGTAGAAAAGGCTCATTCAGATATATTTAATTTATTACTGCAAATACTAGATGAAGGTAGATTAACAGATAGCCATGGTAAGTTAGTTGATTTTCGCAACACTATATTGATTTTAACTTCTAATCTTGGTGCTGAAATAATGCTCAAGGGAGAAATAGATTCGACAAGAAGTGAAATAATGCAAGTAGTTAAATCTACGTTTCGACCTGAATTTTTAAATAGATTAGATGAAATCATTACATTTCATAGTTTAACCAGGGACGATATTTATAGAATTATTGATGTCCAATTTTCTTATTTACAAGAAACTCTTGCTAAACGTAAATTGAGCATAAAGTTGTTGCAAGATGCTAAAGACTTAATGGCACAGGTCGGCTATGATCCTGAGTATGGAGCAAGACCTATTAAGAGAGTAATTCAGGAATGTATTCAAAATAATCTTGCTAAGCTAATTTTATCAGGGGAAGTAGTAGAAAATGATAAATTAATAGTATACACTCTTGATAACCAAATCTTAGTTAAAAAAGTTTAAGCTCTTCTATAGGTGTTTTTTTGTTTTTATGTGTGTCGATTATAATATTAGCAATAGAGTCATTGACTCGCTGTTAAATCTTGTTGATCAAGAGGAAAATGAAAAACTTAAGGAGTTTATTAAATATTTTTATAATTTTGTTTATAATAGTAGTTTAAAGATAAATAATAAATTTTTATTGTACATCGCAAAAGATGCTTATGACTTTATCTTACAAAAAGAAAAAAATGAAAGTAAGTTTAAGGTTTACAGTACCAAGGGGATACCAGGGTTAGAAGGGAATTTTACCATACTTAAGATGGTAAATGATGATATGCCTTTCTTAGTTGATTCCGTGATCGCTAATATAAAATCACATGGTTTAACCGTATGTTATTATAGTAATAGTATAATCAATGTTAAGAGAAAGAATAACTTAATGTATGACATTCTTCCTTTGGAAGAAGCGAATGATAGCATAAAAGAGTCAGTTATATACATAGTTATTAAAGGTATAAGTAACACCTTTATTGACACATTAACACAATCTTTAAAGACAACATTACAAGCTGTTACCTATTGCGTTAAGGATTGGCAGTTGATGCTGCAAAAATTGAACGATGTACACAATATAGAACATAACGATTTTCTTAATTGGTTAAAGAATAATAATTTTGTATTCCTAGGCTACCAAGAATGTACAGCACATAATAATGGGAATTTAGTTGTCAATGATGATGCAAGTCTTGGTCTTTTTAGAGTTAGTAAAGAATATAAAAATACAAATATTTCATCTGAGAAGTTGAGTTCATTATATGTAATTAGATCACACCTAATCTCTATAGTGCATAGATGTACATATATGAATTGCATAGGAATAAAGGAGCTTGATAATCAAGGGAAGTTGATACAAGAAAAACGTTTTTTTGGTTTATTTACTTCAGTAGCTGAAGTTCAGGATATTAGAACTATTCCAATAGTTAAGGATAAGATAAAAATAATAGAAAAAAGAGCAGGCTTCGTTATAGGTGGGCACAACAATAAAGCTTTGGTCTCTATTTTACAAATGTTCTCTTGCGATGAATTGTTTCAATCTAATGAAGACACATTATTTGAAATTTGTATTTCAATTATGTCTCTCGCTATAAAGCCAAGGGTTAAGTTGTTTTTAAGAAATCTAGGAAACTTTGTTAGCTGCATAATACTAATACCCATGCGTTATGCTAATTCCAATTTGATGTTTAAAATACGTGATATACTCAAAGATGAGGTAAATGCTAAAGATTCCGATATCTACAATCATCATATCATAAATGAGTATGATTTAATGAAATTACATATAATTTTAAGGGTTAGTAGTTTTAATATTTCTGATAATGAAGTTTTACGAATAGAGAGTAAACTGAGAAATATTACAGAAAATTGGGAAGATCGCTTTCTAGATAATTTATATAATACATTTGGTACTGTTGAAGGTATTTTCATTCGCTACTGTAGTCTATTTCCAATGAGTTACCAAGAAAAGTTTGAGCCTCAAGATGCATATTACGATATAAAAAAATTGGAAATAGTGAAAAAAAAAGGTTCTAGCGAGGTGAATCTAAAGCTTCTTAATAATCTTAATTACCAGTTAAAAGTATATACACCAGAAAAAGGTGGGTTAGAATTATCAAAGATACTAAAAATTATTAGAAATTTAGGTACTAAAGTACTTTCCCATAATGGTTATAATATAAAAGTAGGTGATGGTATATGGATACATAGTTTTTTGCTATCACCAGTTGATGACTTGGTGAACAATATTATTTTAAAAGAACAATTTGAGCTAACCCTTACTAAGGTCTTTACAAGAGAAATTAAGAATGATTATTTCAATAGTCTGATTATTTTAGCTGGTTTAAAATGGAAAGAAGTACTGTTGATAAGAGCATTAAGTGCTTATCTAAAACAGATATTATTTAGCTATAATCAAGAATATATTCAAAAGGTAATTTCAGAATATCCAAAAATAGTAAAGCATTTAATACAGCTGTTTCATGCAAGATTTGATCCCAAGATTTCTATTGATAGATTAAAAACTACAAAGATTTTTAAAGATAAAATAGAGGATTTTCTTAGGGAAATTGATAATGTTTCTCATGATTATGTTCTGCGCTCAATATTAAATTTAATTATGTCTGTAGTGAGAACCAGCTATTATCAAGATGATAAATCCTATCTTTCCATGAAACTTGATTCAAGTAAGATAACTAATTTACCTGAACCTTGCCCATATCGCGAATTATATGTCTACTCAAGTATATTTGAAGGAGTGCATTTAAGGGGAGGAAAGTTAGCACGTGGTGGTTTAAGGTGGTCAGACAGAACTGAAGATTTTCGGACTGAAGTTTTAGGTTTAATGAAAGCACAAATGACGAAAAATGCGATTATTGTCCCTGTTGGAGCGAAGGGTGGTTTTGTTATAAAGCATACCTACAAGGATATGAAAATATTAAGAGAGAAAGGTGTCTTATGCTATAAGGATTTTATTAAAGGTATGCTTGATATTACAGATAATGTAGTGGATGGAAAAGTAATTCCTCCAGAAAACGTAGTAAGGTACGACGAAGATGATCCATATTTAGTAGTTGCTGCAGATAAAGGAACTGCTACTTTTTCTGATTATGCTAATCAAATAGCTTCTGAGTATAATTTTTGGTTAGGTGATGCATTTGCGTCTGGAGGGTCTGCAGGATATGACCATAAGAAGATGGGTATTACAGCAAGGGGTGCTTGGATTGCAGCGCAAAGACATTTTTGGAGAATGAATAAGGATATTCATCAAAATGTTACTGTTGTTGGAATAGGTGATATGTCTGGTGATCTGTTTGGAAATGGTATGCTGCTTTCAAAAAAAATTCATTTGATTGGAGCATTCAATCATATTCATATTTTTATTGATCCAAATCCCGATCCAGAAAAAAGCTTTGCAGAGCGTCAACGTCTTTTTGAATTACCGTTTTCAAACTGGATGGACTATGATACAGAGGTGATTTCTCCTGGTGGTGGAATATTTGAGCGCAGCAATAAGTATCTTAATATTTCTCAAGAGATGAAAAAGAGCTTCTCTATTAAAGAAGATAAATTATCTCCAAGTGATGTAATAAAGTATCTATTGAAAGCAAAAGTAGATTTTATATGGAATGGAGGAATAGGTACTTTTATTAAGGCAACAAGTGAAGATCATAGTAGCGCTGGTGATAAAGCTAATGATATGTTAAGAATAAATGGTAAGGATATTAGAGCCTCCATGTTTATAGAGGGTGGTAATTTAGGATGTACGCAGCTTGGTAGGATAGAATATGCTGATAAAGGTGGGTATATTAATGCAGATTTTATTGATAATTCAGCGGGAGTTGCCTGTTCTGATTTAGAAGTAAATATTAAAATTGCATTTGTTTCAGCTCTAAAGAAAAAAGATATTTCTTTAGAGGAAAGAAACGAAATATTAAGTAGTATGATAGATGAAGTGACCTTTAAAGTTCTGAATAGCCATAATAGTATTGAGACAAAAGCGCTTGTTCTTGAAGTAATGCAAGCAAAAGATAAGTTAGAAGAACATCATAGATTACTTCTGAGCCTTGAAAAATCTGGGCTTTTAAATCGAAACATAGAATTTCTTCCTAATGATGAAGAAATAATGAAAATGTCAAAAGGATTCAACTCTCCTCAACTGTCTGTATTAATGTCTTATACTAGAACGAATATAAAAAATAGAATTATAAATTCTGATTTACCTGAAAAAGACTTTCTCTTTGATAAATATCTATTAAATTACTTTCCTAAAAGGATGGTTAATGAATACAAGAACTATATATTAAAACATCAACTGTGTCGAGAAATCATTTCTACCTGTATTTCTAATGAAGTAGTAAATAGAATGGGGTGTGTTTTTATGAATAATTTTGTTGAAAACACAGGAATTGAGGTACATGAGGTAACTAGCATATATATATTAATAAGTAATTTATATGATTTAGATAAACTTTGGGGAGAAATTGAGGGATTAGAAAAAGTAGTGACTATTAATGTATACTTAGAGATAGTTCAAAATTTGCAAAATTTTATTTGCAGAGCTTCATTTTGGTTGGCAAAAAATTTTAACAAATTTGGTTTTTCAGAATTGATTGAGTTAATGAAGTTTCACGATACGATTAAAAATTTGAATAAGGATTTGACCAATGCTTTAGATGAACGTTCATTAAAAGACTATAATAATGAATTAGAGAATTTACTAAAACTAGATATAAGTGAAGGTTTGGCTAGAGAGATTGCTATTTTAGGTGTTTCTGCTTTTACGTTGGACATTTTACTGATTGCTGAACACACATCAGTTTCTGTACTTGAAGTCAGTAAAGTATACTTTGAGTTAAATGTGTTACTTAAATTTGATGTAATTAGAAAAACTGCTTTGCAGGTAAAAAATCACTTATCATATTGGGAACGTAGAGCTATTAATGATATGTTAGATGATTTAAGCGACTGTCATTATAATTTTACAATTAAGGTTCTTAAATATAAAGATAAAGAAAATTTAGTTGTATTTTGGGCTCAAATGAATAAAAAGCATATAGAGAATTATAATAGCTTTTTAAATGAAATTATTGCTTATAAGTTTGATGTAAGTAGGTTAATATCTATAATTAAGAGAATAAAATTTTTGCTTTATAAAGAAAATGTTTAATATAGGTTTTACGGAAATTTTAGTTGTAGCTTTGGTAGGTGTGATTGCCTTTGATAAAGAAAAAATGCCAGAATTTATTAATTTTGTTAAAGCGGTGTATAGATATGTTATGAGTATAAGGTTTAAAGCTAAGCAATTGTTAAAAAACTCAGTGATTGAAGAATTATGTGATACTGAAGAAATAAATTATATAATTGGCAAAGATGGAAAATCTTACCCTGCTTACAATATAGATAATACTTCTAATCAAAAGAATGACAGCGAAAATCCTTGTAGTAGATGATATATCATCTAACGTCAAGCTTTTAAAAGCTACCCTTACTGAGGAGTATTATACAGTTATTACTGCTTGTGATGGTCAGGAGGCAATAGATATAGTAATAAATCAGCAACCAGATATTGTACTTCTTGATATTATGATGCCAAAATTAAATGGGTTTCAGGTCTGTAAGGAATTAAAAAACAACCCATTAACAGCACATATTCCTGTTGTTATGGTAACTGCACTACATGATATAGAGAGTAAAATACAAGGTATTAATTCAGGTGCAGATGATTTTTTAACCAAGCCAATAGATAAAACTGCTTTATCTGCAAGAATTAAGTCATTAACTCGTTTAAAATTTGTGATAGATGAGTTGCGACTCAGAGATAAAACTAACTCAGAAGTGCATTGTATAACTGATAGGAGTATAATAGAGTACGCAAATGAAACTTCTTACAGTCATATATTACTAATAGATGAAGATGTTTCTCAAGCTAATCAAATATACGGAATTTTATCAAAGCAGTGTTTTTGGTCAGTAAAAGTACTCAGCAATCCACAAGATCTCTCTGATATTAAAGGTAATTACGATTTAATTATATCTAATATGCAATTTAATGAGATTGACAGTTTGCGATTATGTTCTGAACTTCGTAGTACAATAGAAACACGTTACATTCCAATTTTGATTTTATATGATGAAGACTATAGCAAGGAGAAATTAATAAAAGCTTTTGAAATAGGTGTAAATGATTATTTAACTGTTCCATTAGAGGAAAATGAATTGATAGCTAGAGTGAACTCCCAAATAAAGCGCAAAAGGTATCAAGATGCTCTTAGGATGAATTTATTCTACAATGCGGAAATGTCTATAAAAGATCCCTTAACTAACTGTTACAACAGGAGATATTTTGATAAGCACTTACAGAACATTATCGAGGACTCTATAGCGAAGAATAGAAGTATGTCTTTGATGATGCTGGATATAGATCATTTCAAAATGGTCAATGACAACTTCGGACATACTGTAGGGGATGAACTCTTAAAACAAATACAGAAAAGGATTTCTGAAAGCATAAGACTAACAGATTTATTAGCTAGATTTGGAGGTGAAGAATTTGTTGTTGTAATGCCTGATACTAGTATATCACAGGCATGTATTATTGCAGAAAGAATACGCTCTTTCATAGAAAAGCCTTTTTTATTACTAGGTAATGTGGTGACAAAAACTGTCAGCATTGGAGTTGCGGAGGTGGAAACTTCTGATCTACGAAATATTAATTTACTTATAGAACGTGCTGATGTGTGTTTATATGAAGCAAAAAATAGAGGTAGAAATATAGTGGTTGCTAAAATTACTTCAAAATGAGACCAACATTATGCAGCCTTAGCCACATTTTATGCTTTTTAAACTAATTAGTATATCATCATGATCGTATAATAAGTTAGGGTTTGTTTTATCTAGGTTGACATTATCGTTTATGCTGTCTACATTACCATTATCAGAATAATTCCAATATTCATAACTTTTGACTGTGATGCTGACCCATACATTTTTCTCAGCTCTTTTGATGTTTTACTTGCTAAAGATAAAATCTCTTGCTCAATGCATTGCTTTTCCATAGCTTTTTCTCCTTATTTATAAAAAATTGCTTTTTAAATCTCAATCCTTTTTTTCTTCATCTTTTTCTTCATCTTTTTTCTTTTTAGCTCTATACTTTCTCCATCACAAATTC
This sequence comes from Wolbachia endosymbiont of Chironomus riparius, assembly GCF_918315375.1. Taxonomy (NCBI): domain Bacteria; kingdom Pseudomonadati; phylum Pseudomonadota; class Alphaproteobacteria; order Rickettsiales; family Anaplasmataceae; genus Wolbachia; species Wolbachia endosymbiont of Chironomus riparius. Next base: position 345,557 of record NZ_OU906733.1, on the reverse strand, counting down.
TTTCATCATCACAAACTTTTTCACCAGCTTCTATTAACATTTTTACTACTCTTTCGTCATTTCCCATTTTTGCATGACATAATGCTGTATATCCAAGATCGTCTTCTATATTTACGTCACATCCACTTCGAATTAGCATTCTTATACTTTCTATATCTCTTGTTATATATACTGCTTCATGTAATGGAATTCTCTTCTGATTGTTCTGCACATTAATATTTGCTCCAGCTTAAATTAATTCTTTTACTAGACTCTTTGTATTTCCTCTAGATCCTAGTATAACTGCATGGTGCAGTGGTGTAGATTTGTCGTTATTCTATTGCATTTACATCTCCACAAGCTTTTATTATCTCTCTTACATTCCTTACTTTTCCTTTATGTGCAGCCCTATGCAATGGTGTTTCTCTTTTTTGGTTTTTAGCATTAACATTCCCTCCTTTTTCTATTGATAACTTTATCGTTTATGATAGAGATAAAGACTTATAGTTTATGTCTCCATCATTTATTAGCAGGCAAACTGAGTTAAAGCAACTACAGCATCTCTTGTAATAGTCAAAGGAAGACGTCCTATAGGAAAAAGTCGTTTAATTCAAGAGTTTGGTAAGTATTTTGAGCAATATTACTCATTTATAGGTTTGCCGCTAAAAAAGCACATTGATGAATTTTTTAGGCAAATTGCTAGACAATTCAACACACCTTTTGCCAGATATGACGACTGGAGTGATATATTATGGGCAGTTGGTGAACGTGTACAATCAGGAAAAATATTATTATTGTTTGATGAGATTTCTTGGATGGGATCGAAAGATGGAACTTTTCTAGGAAAAATAAAGAATTTTTGGGATACGTAGCTGAAAAATAATAACAAGCTAATTTTTATTATATGTGGGTCAGCTTCATCATGGATCGAAAAAAACATACTTAGTAGCACTGGTTTTGTTGGAAGAGTATCATTGAATTTAACACTAGGGGGATTATTATTTTTTGATTGTAATAAATTTTGGCCAAAAAATATTTCAGCATATGAAAAATTTAAGATACTTGCAGTTACAGGTGGAATTCCAAAGTATTTAGAATAGGTAAATTTCAAACATAGCGCTGAAGAAAATATTAAAAAGCTTTGCTTTACAAAAGGTGGATTTTTAGTTGAAGAGTTTACTCGAATATTCTCAGATTTATTCATGAGAAAAACAGCTTTGTACAAACAAATAGTTAGAGCTCTTTATAATGGAGCTAAAGAGTAGGAAGAAATTTGTGCTATTTTAAATATTACAAGGCATGGGCGCATTTCTGAATATCTACATGAAATTGAACTTTCCTTTTTCAAAACCGCTAAGTTCTACAAATACTGCTGGTGCTATGATTGTTGTGCGTATTGCTGGATAAACTTTGCACGTTTGTATCGCAGGTATTTCTCTTTTTAGCGTAGTACAGATCGCTTTATGTAAATCTGTCTAAAATTCTGTCACATTTTTAAATATAGTTTAATTCATGTTTAAAATATTTCTCAAACACTCTCTCAATCTCATAATTAACAATGTTCTCTATTATCCTTGAAGCCTATGATTTCAGTGCCAATTTTACTTCTTGTATTGGCCAAAGCTACCTTTCCTTCACGCTTAAAAACACCTCTATTTCCTCTTGGCATAACTGCTGCAAATGCTCCTATAAACTCATGTTTTCCCATTTTTACTCCTTTTCTTGTTTGCTTCACCTTGCCAATTGCTGACGTTCTTATATCATATAAATTCGCTCTGATTAATACGTCTAACCTGTTTGTTTTTGCCTTAAAGATTCGTAACCTTTTTCTCATCAACGTCAGTTTTATCTTTTTTTCCTCACTTTGGAAAAACTACAATTGCCGATACTGTAAGTCATTTACTATTGACTAGCTATGATATACATAATAACTGCCCATTCTTTTTTAAAAGCTGGAGAGAAGATAAAAATTTTATAAAGCTAAAGGATGCATTGAGAGCAACAAGTGCAGCACCAACATACTTTTCCCCTAAATACTTGAAGGTTAATCAAATAGAAAGAGTTCTAATAGATGGAGGAGTGTTTGCCAATAACCCAGCTGCTTGTGCATATGCTAGTAGTAAGAGATTATTTCCAAATGATGATATTACACTATTATCAATAGGAACTGGTAGATCAATGAAAAACATAAAATATATTAATTCAAAAAGGTTTGGTAAAATAGGTTGGATAAAACCATTAATCAATGTAATGTTTGCTTCAAGTTTAGACGCAGTAAATTATCAGTTGAATCAAGTAATGAGTGACAAATATATCAGAATACAATCAAAACTAAAGATAGCAGCACTTGATATGGATAATATTAAGCCTCAAAACATTAAGTACCTTCAACAAGAAGCACAGATAATGATTGAGTGTAATCAACAGTTAATAGACAGTTTTTGTCAGAGAGATTTTCAAAAGGAAAAAAGAGTTGTTAAATAAGGATTTACCTCCTTTCAAACCACTTTTCAATATCATTGAGTTTGAGCTCTATATAAGTAGGTCTTCCATGGTTGCACTGACCAGAATATGGCGTATTCTCCATTTGTCTCAATAGCTCATTCATTTCCTCGAGTTTCATTCCTCTTCCCGCTCTGATTGATCCATGGCAGGCTACTGTAGCCAGAACCTTATTTATTCTATCTTCTATAGATAGAACATCTTCTACTTCCAATAACCTATCTATTATATCTAGTAACATTTCTTTTACATTTATATCATCTAATATTGCTGGTACTGCTTTCACTGTTACCTTATTTTCTGAGTTAATTTCAAGATCAAAACCCATTTCAAATAACGTATCTCTGTATTTTTCTATCATTTCCATTGCAGCTTCATTCTTAACTTCTACCAACTCGGGAATAAGTAATGATTGTTTCTTTATATTCGACTTTTGTTTTAGACTTTCGTATATAAGTCTCTCATGTGCTGCATGTTGATCAACAATAATTAAGTTATCTTTCGTTTGTGCAAGTATATAAGTATTATATACTTGACAGCGTGCAAACCCTAATGGGTACTCTTTGGTTAATTCTGTTTGCTCGTTATTCTTTACTTGTCTTTGTTCTAAAATTGGACTTTCTTCTTTAAGTTCTGTTGTAGAAGGGTATTTTGCTGGAGATGCAAATTTTCTCATCAATTCATTCTCCAGAGAACTTGGTCTTTTTTCATAAAACCTATTTTCTATATTGCTTCTATTCTCATTAATAGTTCTATCTATTTCAAGTGTGGAACCTTTTATAAACTCATCAAAAGGATTTAATGATTTCTGCTCTTTACTCATTCTAGTCGATAATGCCTTTATTAAACCTCTTCTCACTACTTCATATATTAGCTTTTTGTTCTGAAATCTCACCTCCGATTTATTTGGATGCACATTTACATCTACTTGATCGTAAGGTATTTTCAGGTGTAGTGCTGCAAATGGATATCTGCCACTTGGTATTAAGTCGTGATATGCATATCTAATTGCACCAATAAGTAAATTATCTTTTATTGGTCTCTGATTAACAAAGGTATGAATCATATCAGATTTACCTCTGTTTGTAGTTGGTTTGCAGATATGTCCTGTAAGCTTAATTCCATCCTCTTGTTCACAAACTTCCAGAGAATTATCCTCAAATTCCTTTTCTATTTCACATAGTCTACTAAATAATGTAGTTTGCCTTGCATACTCTAAAAGCTTCTTATTTCCTGATGTAAGAGTGAATGCTATGTGATAATTAATCATTGCCAAATTATTGATAATATCAACAATATGTTGAGTCTCAGCTCTTTCTGTCTTTAAAAATTTTAATCTATTTGGTGTAGCAAAGAACAGGTCGTAAACTTCAATGTTAGTACCTTGTACAAGTGGGTAAGGAGTTATTTCTTCTGTCTTTTCTCCACTTGCATAACCTATTGACCATGCTTCTCCATTTCCAATCGCTTTGGATGATAATTTTATTCTACTTACTGCAGCAATTGAAGGTAAAGCTTCTCCTCTAAAACCTAGGTGTTTTATCTCTATTAAATAGTCATCACTACTCAACTTAGATGTTGCATGACGCATAAATGCCAGCTCAATATCATCTTTTTGTATTCCATTACCATCATCAGTGACACTAATAAAGTTACGTCCACCAGCCTCTATGTTTATCTCTATTTTTGTACTTTGCGCATCAATGGCATTTTCTACCAACTCTTTTACCACACTTGCCGGTCTTTCTATCACCTCTCCCGCTGCTATGCGATTTATGGTTTTTTGGTCTAATAAGACAATTGCCATTTGTATTTTAGTTCTACAATATTTAAAGTTTATATTATCTATGTGATTTTGCAATTTTCTCTCTGTTTTTTTGCATCAATTAAGAATTTAATCAAAGCTAATCGCCTGCTATAAATAATATTACATGCAAAAACATTAAATATTTACAATACGAAGCATATGCAAGAGCAGATACATTTTGTGAATTAGTGATGTTAAGAAATTTGCTCAACATTTTAAAATAAAATTCAGAAAAAGCACACTTGGATTCATTACGTGTGTTTAAGGTATTTTTTACTTTTAGCGCTGTATACTAAAATAGTATAGCTGAGGGTTTCGTGAATATAGAAAAACTGCAACAAGAAAACTCAAAATTGGCAATTGAAAAGGTGGATGAAATTAATTCAAATGGCACTGATGTAGAAACGGTTTATATTAACACAGAAAAAATTAAAAATAAGCCAAGGGATTTTAAACGACGTAGTAAAAAGCTTGAAATAGAACTTAAAGAAAACAGAATGGAATGTCATTCCAGTATTTTCAATGTTAATGAAAAAAAAGGTTATAATTACCTTTATATTCAAAATATAGTTGCATCATTTACTACTAAAAGTGGCCTTTACGTTAAAAGGCTTCAGGACGAGCAATATGCGTATCATCATTTTCCTTCAAGTATATTATCTGTAGAGGGTATTAAAGTTGCTGAAAATTTTCACTCAGGTACTGCGGATAATTTTAAAGCTTTAAGAGATGAAGAAATTACAAAACCAGGAGCACATGGTGGAAGGTTTCAACGAGATGCAGAAGCAGGAGGAATTGACATAATGGAGGAAAAACAATCAATTAAAAATCAAGGAAAAAATCAAGTTTTACACTTTAATATTAATCAAAGTTCTTGTAATGATTGTACTAAAAAAATAAAAGATCTTGCAATAAAATATCCGCTATTGAAATTCTCTTTTAATTTCGGTGGTAAGTATCATAACGATAAGAGAAATGCTGACTTTGAAAAATTTGTTGAAGATAATAAGAGTAAGATTGTTATGAAACAGGAAAACAATACTTTTAAGGAAGCTCCTGGAAACTATCAAAGAATGATTAAAGAGATGTATTCACAAAGAGAAGATAAGAAAGGAAGAGTAAGATAATAAAAGTAATGAATTTCTACCAAACTTATTTAACTTCAATTAAAACATTGGAATATTTTATACTTATAATATATAATTATTAATATCTTCTATAAGATTTAGTTATGGCTATCTCCAAGTTTCTCGACCCCAAAAATGATGTCGCATTTCGACGCGTCTTTGGTACTGAAAAAAATAAAGACATTCTTATTCATTTTCTAAATGATATTCTAGGGTTTACTGGAGTCAATGAGATACAAGAAGTTGAATTCTTAAGTACTATTCAAGATCCTGATATTGCCTCTAAGAAACAAAGTATTGTTGACGTATTATGTAGAGATTCTACAGGTGTTCAATATATTTGTGAAATGCAAGTTGCAAAGACTAAAGGTTTTGAAAAACGTGCGCAATACTATGCTGCTAAAGCTTACTCAAGACAAGCTGACAAAGGAGATCAATATCATAATCTAAAAGAAATTATCTTCATTGCTATAGCTGACTGTATTCTTTTTCCTGATAAAGAGGAATATAAGTCTGACCATATCATTCTTGATCGTAATAGTTATGAACATGATTTAAAAGACTTTTATTTTATATTTATTGAACTGCCTAAGTTTTCTAAAACAAAAGAAGATGAATTAAAAAATATCGTTGAGAAATGGATTTATTACTTCAAGTATGCAGATGAAACCAGTGAAAAAGATCTGAAAAGAATAATAGGAAGTGATGTAATCATTAAAAAAGCCTATGAAGAGTTAAATAGGTTTAATTGGTCAGAGAAAGAGTTTATTGCCTATGAACAAGAAATAAAACGTATTCTTGATGAACAAGCCATTCTTGAACAAAAACTTGATGATGCTAAAGCAAAGGGTATTCAAATTGGTAGAGAAGAAGGTAGAAAAGTAAGAGAAATAGAAGTAGCAAAGGCTATGCTGGCTAATAAGGTTGACATTAATAGTATTGCTAAGTTTACTGGTCTTTCTATAGATGAAATCATCCAACTTCAAGAGAAAGAAACTTTCTAAATGTATCTATGTAGCTAAGAGATGACGAAATTAGAGAGAAGGTTTTTTTTGTGAGATTAAGAGAAAATAATAGTTTCTAACAGCGAAGAAGTCACATTTCTTCAATGAAATTTTACAGAATAATTTGGACGTTTTTTTTGTTAATCTTGTATATATATAATATACACAAAATTAGATCTTAGAAAAACATCAAATTTTCATGTACGGTTTTGCTTCTGCAAAACACTCTAAAAAGGAAATCTTTTAAAAATACGATAAAAAACCTCTAAATTTTGTAGAGGGTCTATTACACGCAATAAAAGCGTTTTCACTTAAAACAGCATTTATAATAATATGGAATATACTCAATCTAAGGATACTTCATCTAACAATAGTTCGCAAAAATCCAGTACATCTTCTATTAATGCACAAAAGCTTGAACTACCAAAAGGTGGCGGAGCAATAAAAGGAATCAGTATAAGAATGAACCAACAGATGTAGCTAAAGCTAATATCAGGCTCTTATTTCTCGAAAATAATATATTTGGCTATCAAGAGAAGTCTGCATCGGCGATAGCAGCTGAATGAAGACTTTAAAAAAACATCTACTCGCAAAGAAGCTGTAGATCTTCTTGCAAAACTCACCTTGAATATGAAATCTCTCGCGTATTTTTTAGAGAATAGGCCTTAGCTCTTGAATACTTTTGATTTAAAAATAAAGCTAGAACTTCTGCAAAAAGAGGTGGGAAGAAGGTGTTGTTATAGTAAAAAGGGTATAAAATAAGCTTACAGGGATACAATGGGTCTGACGGTAGCTGAATTCGAAAAAATAGTTAAAAAAGTTCATCTGGAGTGAAAAAAGTCGAAAAACAAAAGAAATGTCATGCCAAATTTGCCGACTTTTAAAGAAAATGGAGTCACTGTTGGCGAGAAAGATTACCATAAAAAAAGATACACTGGATAGGATTTTGAAGATTGTCACAGAATATCCAACGCAGAGGCTAAAAGATAGACGCAGATTCTGATTATCAAGATTGGCAAAAACTTCATATTAATGCCGTGATTCCGTATAAAAAATACCGTAAAACGGTGGAACAAGAAGAGCATAACCGAAATTTGGGATTGTTCAGAATGCGAGTGGAAAATAAGATCCGCGAGATCAAAAATTTCAAGAAATATTTATCGCAATTTTCAGAGAAAATATAATATGAGATTCAATATTATCTCTGGTATTGTGAATTTGAGACATGGGTTATTGCTTACCTCATCTCACTCAATCTTCCTCCATTGATTTACAGTAGGTCTATATTCATACTACTTATATTGTTTGTAACTTGCTTTCTTTTTAGTTTTATTCTTGTTCAGTGCAAATATAAACCATCCTGAAATATACATTTAAATGAGATACTCTTATTTTTCTAAGGAAAAATTTTTAGCTTGCTCTTAGTAAAAATTATCATTTCCTCTAATACTTCGCAATAGCCGCCCTCTTTTCTTCTACATCTGTTTGCTGGTAATGATAAGAGGATTACAGAGTATGGAAATATGCCTTTCAAGAAAAAAACTAAGAAAGTCAAAAGAACAATACTCATAGTACTTATTTGTCTGTAAATGACACAATATTATAATTAAATATCAGACTTGTGAGCTAATTGACTTTACCATAAAACAAATTTTGTTTCTCTTGGCTAAATTGATAATACTTATAGTATAAATTTACAAATTTTAAAGTATTATACTATATAATATATAAATCTTTTAGTAAATGATATTTTTAAATCAAAGTTGGAGAACTTATGACTAATGTAAACAATGAAAATTCCTTATCAAGTAACGAGCGAATACAAAGTGTTGAAGATGGAAATGAATCAACATTAGTTGGTGGTGCATCGACAAGGAATTTATTATTAAGCAATGCCCCTCTAGCACAAAATATATACAAGTGCAATGAAAAGTATATTGACAGTTATAAAAATATTAAAAATGCTAAAACAACTATAGATGGAGTAAGTTTTAATCCTTTGGGTATTGCTGTCCAGACAGATTGCTTAAATGTAGTAAAAAATCTAGTGGAACAAAAAGAGTTTGATATTACATCATCAAATTATACTGTTCCACCTTTATTAGGAGATGGAACAAATAAGATAAATGCAGTTCCACTACACCTTGCTGCTATAAGAGGCAGTTTACCAGTGGTTAAATATGTGTTTGAAAAGGGAGGAGATGATATCAATACAGATGCTAGAGACTCATTAGGTCGCACACCTTTACATTATGCTGCTTGTTACAACCAAAATCCTAAGGTAGTAAAGTTTTTGATGGACCAAGGAGCAGATCCTGATGCTAAGGATGATAGAAATCAAACACCTAAGGACTGGATGAGTTCAGTTAGTTGTAATTCTTTTTCAAGCCCAGATATTAAAACTAATAAATTAGCTTACCTAAAAGTAGATGGTTACAAAGATAATAATAAAAATAGTATATTGCATAATCTAAAAGATTGTAATTTTGAAAATATTAAAGATATTAAGGGTATTAAAGGTATTAAAGAAAAATTTAATAACGAACAGCTAGATGCTTTGAACCTTGCTGCTCGGACAGATTGTTTAAATGTAGTAAAGTATCTTGTAGAAAAAAAAGAATTTGATCTGTCTAACGAATCTTACGTGAATAACACTCCACTACACCGCGCTGCTAGAGGAGGGAGTTTACCAGTGGTTGAGTATATATATGACAAAGGAGGTGTTCAGCTAGATGCTAAAAATTCACTTGTTTCCTCTCCTTTGTTGCTTGCAATGTGTTACAATGAAGATCCCGAAGTAGTTAAGTTTTTTATTGATCAAGGAGCTGATATTAATAACCAAGATAAAAATGGTCATGCACCAAGTAATGTAATGAATCATGGATTTTATAATAAGAACTTCAGTCCCTACGTTAAAGTTAGGAAAGAAGCTTACCTTAAAAAAGAAGATATGTCTCATCTAGACAGTCAAGGAAATTTTAAATTAGACTATTCTAATATAAAACCAGATGAGAACAAACCTCCTGTTACAGATTTAAAACCAGATGATAATAAACCTCCTATTACAGATTTAAAACCAGATGAGAACAAACCTCCTGTTACAGATTTAAAACCAGATGATAATAAACCTCCTATTACAGATTTAAAACCTGAATGCGGTAATAATCCATCTTACAATAATTGTGTTACAAACAATGACTGCAATATCATGGATGCTATGCGCAATTTGTTAATTAAATGCTTTGTAAAAAACCTTATGGAAGAAGGGTCTCACTCTAAAGTTTCATCGGTTATAGATCACTCAATACCTTATGTAAATCCAATAAATATGGAGCAAGATACTACTATAATTAACCATGATATAATTTAGCAGTATATTATAATCAACATTTAACTAAACAGCATCACTTTTTCAGAGTAAAATGGTACTGTTTCATATAGCTATAATCCAAGTGAAAGTTACCTGAAGCAGTAATGTATTGGTAACGAAGTAATCACTAAGTAAAAAGAGCCATAACACTGGCAAACATGTAAGACTCAGCTCAGTTTGTTTACTTTTTCTTAACTGTATTTTACCTATATCTAAATCAATAAACATCTTTAAACTCTCTGAGAAAGAGAAGAAAAAGAGGTGAAACAAAGGTTTTAGTGGAAGAAAAATGACAATAAGTTAAGTAAAAGCATCAAAGATGTCGTATGTTTTCAAGCAGCTAACTGGGCTGAAAGTAGAAGAATTCAAAAAAATAGTAGAAAAAATTAGATCTGAATGGGAAAAAGTTGAGAAACAGAAAAAATGTCAGGGTAGAAAGTTCCACATGAGATTTAACATAATTACTGGTCTGGTAAACCTGAGCATGGGTTTTAATTGATCCTGCTCTTAGCCTAACTCAGGCCTAATTTAGTTCCATGACGTTTCCCCCGCAGTGGAGCTAATGATGATACAACATCATCAGCTCCAGAACATGAATTACCTGTTCATTTAAGAACGTCAACATCTAAAAAAGAATTGTTGAATAATATAATATCGGGTAATACTGATGCAGTTAAGGAAATAATTGAAAATAGTATCAAAATGCACAGTATGCACAGAGCATGTACATCGATGAGTAATTTAAATGTCAGCCAACTTGGCATGAGTATGGGGCGATAATGTAGGCAATATATCCTAAGTATGCATTATATATTCCAAAGCTTTTTCAGCCAATTCAGCCAAGATAGATATTCCTTAATTTATAAGATATTCTTTCATAATTTTACTCCTTTATAAAAAACCAAAATTACAGATAAGTTATGAAAGAACACTTAAAAATGATTAGAAAGGAACTATAAATCAGATCATATATAGATACTTATATAATCTGATTATTTAAGTAAATTTATTACTTTAGTGATGTTATAAAATTGGACCTATTCTGTCTGAAAATGTTACATCCTTTTCTAAAGGAGAGGTATCAAAGTTTTGCTGGGAAATTTTTTCTGTGCCTAGGTCAATGTTACTATTGGTGGGTACACCTAACTTCCGAGAAATATATAGTAATTCTTCATGCTCCTGCTGAGCAGGTTTTTCTATATCTATATTATTCTTAGCTAATTCATCTATCTTTAAGGGAGTATTTTGTAAATCTTCAATATTTTGCTGAGCAAAGTTTTCCAAATTTATACTATTATGATTATTATTCAGAGCAGTATCTTGTGATCCTTTGCTAACCGAATGAACAGTTTTTTCCATATCTGTGCTAAGATTATTTTCGATTAACTTATGCGATGCTAATGCAAAATCCACCAGATCTCCAAGATTATCTATCAAAGAAGTATCTACCATAGCAGTTCCTTTACAAAGAATTGAGTTTACAGGTAACATATTCAAAGCAGTATCTTGTAAGTCTTTATTAACCGAACGAGCAATTTTTTCTGTATCTATATTAAAATTATTTTTTGACTCTAATGTAAAATCCATCAAATCTCCAAGACTGTCTATCGAAAAAATATCTACCATAACAATTCCTTTAATCATTTACAATTAACCTAAGGTACAAGTAAAATATAAAAAATAAGTAAATATATGAATGAACATAAATTTTAATATTTCATTTCTTAATCTATATTCTCGTGATAGATTGATCGAATTAGATCAAGTATTTTTAGATTATATTAACTCGTACAATGAGGATTTATTTAATTCATTAATTGAAGCAAGAAAAAAGCAAATTGGAAACAGTGAGTTAATAATAGATCTTTCATATTTACTTGAAGAATTTATTGTTAAACTTTTTTCTATTGAAAAAGAAGTAGAAGAATTAAGGAAAAAACATATTGATTTTTCTTTAATATATAAATGTAAAAGAGTGTTTGTTCAGCGCTATGCATTAAAGAAATATGCAAATTCAGAAATAAACATTGATTATGTTACTGATAAATTAAATAATTTCTTTGATTTACCAATTACAGAAAAAAAATTTGCTGAACAGGTTATGATTTGGTTCGAAGAACCAGAGCGATTCCAGATAGAACTAGATTTTGCAGCACAATACGCAGCGTGGAGAGTGAAAAATAAAGAAAGCATATTATTTAGTGTAAAGAGAAAAACTGACTATGAAAATCTTGTATTATGCTCTAAAAAAGAGATTGATGAAGTTGAGGTACTCTATTCAGATAAAATAAAAAGACGTTACGGATTTGATCTAACAAATAAAAAAACTAATTTAGATGAAGTATTAGATAATGCTAATTATTGTATAATTTGTCATAAACAAAATAAAGATAGTTGTTCAAAAGGTTTAATTAATAGTGATCAAACTTTTAAAAAATCTCCACTAAACATAGAGTTACATGGTTGTCCTTTAGAGCAAAAAATATCAGAAATGAATATAGTGAAAAGTGAAGGGTACAGCATAGCAAGTTTAGGAATTGTTATGATAGACAATCCTCTATGTGCTGCAACTGGTCACAGAATATGTAATGACTGTATGAATTCGTGCATATATCAGAAACAAGAACCTGTAAATGTTCCGATGATTGAAACTAGGGTTCTTGATGATGTACTTAATTTATCATATGGGTTTGAAATATATTCACTGCTTAGTCGTTGGAATCCTTTGAATTTTCAACGTCCATTTCCAAGAAAGAATACGAGAAGAAATGTTTTGGTTATTGGACTTGGACCTGCGGGTTTTAGTTTAGCGCATCACCTGTTGAACGATGGTCACAATGTTGTTGGTATTGATGGATTAAAAATTGAGCCATTAATTGATAATTTGCAGCTGATTAAAAATTTTAGATATGAAAAATTAAGTGAACGAGTAGCGTGTGGATTTGGAGGAGTTGCAGAATATGGCATTACTTCTAGGTGGGATAAAAATTACTTAAAAATCATTAGATTACTATTAGAAAGACGTGAAAATTTTTCACTTTATGGGGGAATTAATTTTGGAGGGACGGTTACTGTGAATAATGCTTTTGATTTGGGGTTTGACCACATCGCCTTAGCCCTTGGTTCGGGTAACCCTAGAATGATAAAAATGAAAAACATGTTAGCTAACATGGCATCAGATTTCTTGATGTCACTACAACTTACTGGTGCTATGAGATTTGATTCAATAGCAAATTTGCAAGTTCGTATGCCTATAGTAATTATAGGTGGTGGTCTTACTGCAATTGATACAGCAACAGAAACATTAGCATACTATCCCGTACAGATAGAAAAATTCCTTTCACGATATGAAGTATTGGTTGATAAGTACGGAAAAGATTACATTGAAAAAGAATGGACGGAAGAGGAATGTGAGATTGCAAATGAATTTATATTACATGCTAAATTAATTAGAGAAGAATATCAATTTGCTAAGCAAAATAATAAAGAACCTAAAATACTGGAGTTAATTCAGGAATGGGGAGGGGTTAAAGTTATATATAGAAAAGAATTAAATGATGCACCAAGCTATAGACTAAACAGCGAAGAAGTACAAAATGGATTGTCAGAAGGGATTTATTTTATTGAAAATCTCTTTCCTGTTGAAGTGATTGTAGATAAATATAATAGTGCTAAATTGCTCAAGCTAGTACATAGTAAATCTGGTGAAATAAAACATATAAAAGCACGCTCAATTTTTGTAGCAGCAGGCACTGAACCAAATACCGTTATTGCAACTGAAGATAAAAAACATTTTAAAGTAAAGAATGGATATTTTGTTCATCTAGATTCATCAGGAAAAGAAGTTGAGCCTGTGTTTTCACCGAAAATGGCAAATAAAGATAGAATATTAGTTTATAGAAAAGGAGATAAAACAATCAGCTTTTTTGGAGATTTACATCCATCATATAGTGGTAGTGTTGTTAAAGCTATGGCAAGTGCAAAAAATGGGTACCCAATTATTTCGCAGCTTTTAAATGAAATAAGAAATCTCAAACTAGAAAGCAATGAAGAATTCTTTTCTAAAATTAAAGAGCAATTCACGGCACAAGTTGTAAAAATTCAATATTTGACTAATAAAGTGATTGAGATAGCGATTAAAGCCCCACTTGCTGCAAGAAATTTTAAGCCTGGGCAATTTTTTAGATTACAGAATTTTGAAATTAATAGTAAAAGTGCTAAGAACACAAGACTTGCTATGGAAGGTATAGCTGTCACTGGTAGTGAAGTAGATAAGGAGAAAGGAATAATTTCTACTATTGTACTTGAAACTGGGGGTTCTACTAACTTATGCAAATACTTAAAGGAGGGTGAATTAATAGTTCTTATGGGTCCAACTGGTAGTCCTACTGAGATTTTTTAAATAAAAATTAGCTAATGTTAGCTAACATGGTTTCATACTTTTCAGCTTCTAATTCAAGGCCAAGAGCTAAGTGAGCTGCTACTAAATATTTTAGAGATTTAAATAAATAATGAGAATTTTTATAATCAATTATATTCTTAAAACGCTTTATTGCTGCCAAATATTCACCACGTCTAAAATAGAAGCTACCTATAGAATACTCTTTGGCTGCTATATGTTGTGTAACTAATTTTACTTTCTCATTTACATCATTTATATATTCACCATCCGGAAAAAGGTTCATGTATTCCGTAGCCAGTTCTAAGGTTTTGTATGCAATTTGCTGTTCAAGCTGTATTTTATTAATTTGCATATAGTAAGATAACATTCTCAAATAGTATGCATAAAATAAGTTATCATTGTTTGGATAAGTATCTATATATTCATTCATGTCAATTGCAGCATTACTATAATCACCCATATTATAATTGGACACGCCAGATAGTAACTTTGCCTTCATTGCCCAATAAGAAATGGGGTATAAATCTTCAATTTGTTGAAAAGCTCGGATAGCTTGCTTATATTTATCTTGGTTAAAAAGCTCAACTGCCTCCTCATATAAATCAACCTCATTCTTTTCAGCAGAAATTGCTGGTAATTGTACAGATAAGCAAATCAGAAAAATAAGAGATATAATTTTATGCATAGATATTATAGAATCAAACGTAAAGTATATACCTAAGTTTTATTAAAATAAATTAATTTTTGTATAATTTTGTTCATATTACAGCACATTTACAAAAAACTATAAAAATATAGTATAATTTATATAAGTAGCTGATTGCAATTTACTCTACCTAAATATTATGTAAATTTTACAAAGTACTACTGACATGTCAATCTAGCTCAAGCCTACATTTTATAATTTTCCTGAGCTCTATCATTTGTTTTGAAAGAAGATATTTTACAGCATTCAGTTACATCTAAACTGGTATTAGGTAGTATATAAGTGAAACCTAATCCCAACAGTGTTAATACTAGAGTGGTTGCAGCTATTTCAACAATAGCTAATTCCGAATAGTATTTAAGTATTAGTGGAAGGACTATAGTTGCAGTTAAAGTTATAGTTAACATTAGTGTTTTAGAACAAATTTTTTTATTATCTTTCTTACTGATTGTTAATGAAAGATTATTACCTTGATCTTCATTGTTTTTATCGTTTGTTACATCATTAATGTGAGTAGGATATAGATTACTTGTACTGCCTTCTTTATTTTGAGTTGGTTTATGTTGGTGTGGAATTTGTTTTGTCATTATACTTATGCTTCCATTCTCCTCTTTATTGCTTTGTGTCTCAGTATCTGTTTGTTTTTGCTGTACAGCTTTCATTACTACCTCAAACACACTATTATGTCTCGACTCAGTTCTATTATTTTTTACTTCTGCTTTTTCTAAAAGTTTTATTATATCTTCCAGATTATTGTCCCTAGCATAATCTAATGCAGTCTTGCCTTTACTATCTTGCAAATCTATTTGTGCTCCTTTTGCTAATAGAACATTTACTGACTTTATATTTTTCGAAATAACAGCAAGATGTAAAGGAGTCATTTTATGTTTATCTGGCCTATTAACCTGTGCTCCATTGCTTAATAGTAGCTCTATAAACTGATCTTTGCCTTTTATAGCAGCATGGTGCAATGCAGTTCTCTTATTCTGAAAATCTTCTATATCAATATGTGCACCATTTTGTATTAAGAGTTTTATAATTCCCTTTTGTTCAGAAGCAACAGCATCGTGCAGAGGAGTCATACCTCCTGTATCTTGTATGTCAAGTATGTATTTACCGATAATATGTGCTGCTTTTGTTATAAAAAGTTCTGCTATTTCTGTGCGGTGATTTTTGACAGCATAGTGTAAAGGAGTTTTTTCGTCATTATCTTGTACATCAATTTGTGCTTCTTTATTTAATAGAAATTGAATGACTTTTTGACAATTACCAATAGTAGCAATATGTAAAAATGTATAGGCTTTTTGTTCATTTTGCTCATTTATTACTGTAAATCTATAATTTATATTAAAATCATCATTTTTCCATAATTTATATGAATTATTAGTATCAAGTCTTTTTAATTTACTTTTTATTTTTTTTATTAATTTGTCTTGACTTATTTTTTTATCGTCATTTACCTTATTGAATAATTGTATAAATTCATTTAGCCTTAACATAAATTTCCATATATAATTAATTACTTTTTATTTAGGCATACCTTGATGAAAAAAAAGTAAAAAGCCAACCCAATTTAGTAGTAGTTTTTCTGCGCTAGAAAGATTTTTATTATATAGCACCAATCCAGTTATTTTTTTCCTGATTCAATCTATCATTTAAGATTGCCTGCCTTATTGATTCCATCAGCTTGTTCATAAAGAAAACGTTATGAATAGTGATTAATGTGTGAGCTAATATTTCTCTAGCTTTTAATAAATGATGTATATAAGCTCTTGAATATCTGCTGCATGTAAAACATAAACAATCACTTTCAATTGGACCTTCATCTAGCATAAACCTTTGGTTACGTAAATTAATGTGCTCTTTATTGCGAGAAGAAACGGAATTTCTACTCTTTATTTTAATTAATGCTCCGCCATGTCTTGCTAAACGAGTTGGATGAACGCAATCAAACGTATCAATACCTAAGCTTACTCCATGAAAAATATCTACAATGCCTCCAATACCAAGTAAATGAGTAGGTCTGTCTTTTTTTAACTGCTCCGTAGTAAAGGAAACCACGTCATACATCTGTTGTTTGCTTTGGCCAAGCGAGCCACCTATTGCTTGACCAAAAAATGGTAAATTATTGATAAAATTGCAACTTTCTTTTCGTAGATCTTGGTATATTCCTCCCTGGGTGATACCATATAAAGCCTGATTGCCTAAGTCATTTTTTTTAAATTCATTTAAAGAACGTTCAGCCCATTTGTGGCTCATTAACATTGATTTTTCTGTGTATTCTTTACTTACATGAAAAGGTGTACATTCATCTAATACGACAATCAAATCTGCACCTAATTTTTGCTGAATCTGTATTGATTTTTCAGGTGTTAAGCAATAAATTTTACCATTTATATATGAACGAAAAATTGCACCGTCTTCGTTGATTTTTATTAGTGTTTTTTGCTTGTTTCTTATTCCTTTTATTTCATCTGAAACTGATCCATATCCTAAACTAAATATCTGATATCCACCTGAATCAGTTAACATTGGCTTATTCCATCCCATCATTTTATGTAAGCCACCGAGTTTTGCAACTGTATCTTCTCCAGGTTGAAGCATTAAATGATAAGTATTGGAAAGTATAATTTGAGTACCTGCTTCATTAATTCTTTCGATATCTGCAGCTTTAATAGCAGCTTTTGTTGCACAAAATATAAATGCTGGTGTTTCTATGTTCCCATGAGGAGTTTTTATTGTTCCAATTCTTGCAGAACCTGATTGCTTGGTTATTTTAAACGAAAATTCTTCCTTTATTTCTTGCATAACCATTGTTTTGGTGAAAGATCATTCCTATCTGACATCATTTCCAGTATCTCTCTTCTTGTCATTTTACTATCCATCTTCTTGTCATCCCAGTGCGTGACGCTGGGATCTAAGCATGAAAATATTCGCAAATTATAAAATAGAAAACGGATTCTAGGAATGTATGTTAAAATAATGTCCGTGATAAAAACAAGATGGATCCCAGTGTCACGTACTGGGATGACAGATGATTTTATAACATGTCTATTATTATTCATTTGAAAGTTCTGTTATAATTTTTTCTATTTTTTCAGAAGTGAGATTTTCATAAAAATCATTGTTAATTTGTACAACGGGAGCATTTATACATGCACCCAAACATTCGACTTCCTTGAGAGTAAATAAATTATCTTTTGTTGTTTCACCTATATTAATTCCTAATTTATTTTTAATAGTACTTAGAATTTCTTCGCTATTACATAACCAACATGGTGTAGTTCTACACACTTGTATTAAGTATTTACCTACAGGCTTTAGGTTGTACATAGTGTAGAAATTTGCTACTTCATACACGCGAATATGAGGTACATGTAGTAAATCAGCAACATAACGCATAGCGAATCCTGGTACCCATCCAAGTTCTTCTTGCACCAAGTATAGTAAAGACATAACAGCACTTCCTTCTCTACCTTTTGGATACATTGCTATAAATTCCTTTGCTCTTTGTAGATTTTTTTCTGTGAAACTAAACTGGGCTTCTTTTTCTACCATGTATTGAATTAGTATGGACTTTATATCAGTAGTATAATCTGAAGAACCAAGAATTGCAATTTTTGGTTTTCTAAATATTTTCACTCATGTTTTTTATCTAGATCAAATGTAAAAAAGCAAACCATGTTAGCAAATATTTAGAGGAGTAAATAAAATAATATTTTATCTTGAAAATTAATTTTTTATATATATAATATATATTATTAATAGTATTGGTAAAATTATGAATAATACAAACAATCAAGAAAAATTTATAGAAATACTTTCAACGATAGTAATATTAAGTAAAGAGGAAGAGATAAAATCTTATAGAAAAGAATTATCAGAAACTATTGAATCATTGGCAAAAGGAGGCCAGATTAATAGTCTAATCGAAATTCCTGGACGCGATGATAAAATTACTCCACTTGATTTGGTGATTTTTTTTGATTCTCAGGGTAATACAAGGCTAAATAATCCTTTATTGAGAGAATTAGAAGAGAGGATTAGGAATTTAGGGGAAACTGAAACAGAAAGAATCCCAACAAGACTAACAGATGTCACACTTGTACCATTTCATCAGGTCAGGAGATTAGAGATTTAGGGGGAATTGAAATAAATATTAAACCAGAACATAGTATATCAGAAACGTTGTCAACAAGTTCGGTAACGGATGAAGAAAATCCAGTATTAGAAGAGGTTATCAATGCTATTGGAATTTTAGAATTAGAAGGGAGAATAAATGCTATTGAAGTAAATAGACCGCATGAAGATTCAGAAAATCCTAATAGCTCTGTAACAGATTCTGGCCTAGAGGAAACCATTAGAAACAGAGGGGCTAGGGGGGGTGTAATTTTATAGAGTTAAGTGCAGTGAAAATCATTTGCGAAAATTGCTTAACAAAGCTAATACTCTCTCTGTAGTATTAGCCTGAATATTACTTCACCATTGTAATCTGAAGAACCAAGAATTGCAACTTTTGGTTTTATGAATATTTTTACCCGTAATGGTAAGTATATTACTTAAAAAGGGGAATGAGTTTATTTTACTATATCATGAAGGAGTATAAATCATTTAATTTACTTTAAAAAAAATATCAAATATAGTTTGAAACTGAATGTAAATAAAATGAACTATGATGTAATTATTTCAGGTGGAGGATTAATTGGGCTCATTACTGCAATTGGATTGAGTCAAAATTCTATATCCGCTGCAGTGATTGAGAAAGATACTTTACCACGTATTCCTTGTGATAACAGGGCATTTGCCATTTCGCAAGGTTCAAAGAAAATTTTAGAAAAATTAGGCATTTGGCAATTCATAGAGAAAGAAGCTGAACCTATACTTGATATATGTATACTAGATGCAGATAGTCCATTTACTGTACATTATGACCATAAAATGATTGGCGAAGAGCCGATGGGATATGTGGTTGATAGCGCTATAATATGGAATACAATTAATAGTCATTTTTTAAATCAACTTAATATATTTTCTCCTCACTCATATCAAATAGTTACCTGTGATTCAGGATACGTAGAAGTTGCTCTTGATGATCAAAAAAAGTTAACGTCTCAGTTATTTATTTGCGCTGAGGGTAAAAGTTCTAAAATACCAGAATTGTTTTCTATGCCAAAAATAAAATTTAATTACAAGCAAAGTAGTATAGTATGCAATGTAAAACATGAATTACATCATGAAAATTTGGCAGTGGAACGTTTTTTTTCTGATGGTCCATTTGCAATTTTACCAATGAAGGGCGGGTATCTTTCTTCAATAGTGTGGACAAGTAGTTGTGAAATTGCAGAAATGCTTATGAGTTTATCTGATGAGGAGTTTATTGTAGAGCTTAAAAAAAGATTTGGTTCTTATTTAGGTGAAATTGAGCTATTAGGTACAAGAGGAGTGTATCCTTTAAGTTTTTCTTTTGTAAAGAGATTATACAAAAATAGGGTTTTACTAATTGGCGATGCAGCGCATGCAATTCATCCAGTTGCAGGTCAGGGACTAAATCTTGGAATAAGAGATGTAGAAAGTGTAATAAGGCATGCAGCTAATGCAAAAGTGTCGGGTATTGATATAGGAAGTAATTACTTACTGCAAAAAATCTCACGTGATAGGTTATTTGATAATGTTAGCATGGCACTAGCAACTGATGGATTAAATAGAGTTTTTTCTAACAGAATATTTTGCATTAAGGTGTTAAGGAATTTTGGTTTAATGATAGTTGAAAATTCTAGTTTGCTTAAAAAACGCTTTATTCAACACGCAATGGGTTTTTTTTAATTCAATTGAAAAAAATATTTCATGTAGTCGATT
Source organism: Wolbachia endosymbiont of Chironomus riparius (assembly GCF_918315375.1). Taxonomy (NCBI): domain Bacteria; kingdom Pseudomonadati; phylum Pseudomonadota; class Alphaproteobacteria; order Rickettsiales; family Anaplasmataceae; genus Wolbachia; species Wolbachia endosymbiont of Chironomus riparius. The sequence goes on along the minus strand of NZ_OU906733.1, from coordinate 324,804 downwards.
CTTCCTGCTTAAGTTATTTTTCACAGTTTATTTGTAGGCTTAGTTTTTTATAAAGGAGTAAAATTATGAGAGAATACCTTGTGGGTGAAGGAATAATTACGGCTGCAAATGCTTTTGGATCTATAGTATTACAAGAAGAAAATAAGTCAACCAAGGGTAACTTTAGTGTGAAGATAGAAAAAATTTCTAAGGAAATTGACAATTGTCTAGAACTTCTCGACAGCAAAGTGATTGTTGGTTTAGAGCACACTGCTAAACAAGTGAAAGATAGATTAAAAGATGCTGTTCTGGAGTTAGAAAAATTAAATAATAATCCTTCTGAAGGTACAGATAAAATAAGTGAAATGATACAACATAATGTATCAAATGCACAAAATGATCTTTGTGTAAATTTTTGTCATATTGGTGACATAATAAAAAAAAGCTACAAGAATTTATCTAAAGTTGACGACACCAAACAATACTTTGATACTGCTGTAAAGACAAATCCAGACTTACAAAACTATGAATCTTCAACAGATAAAGTTGAATTATCTAGTTTACTTACAGATTTGACAAAAATTACCGATGAGATTGGATCAGAACTACTTAATATTTCTGATAAATTTTCTTCTTTCACTGATACATATGGTGCAAATTGTAGAAAGCTTCAGATAAAAACTAAAGAAGATATAGAAAATCAATTTAAAATAAACATTCATTATATGACGAATCACGAATTTAAAAACTATATAAAACATTATAAAAGTTCCTTGAGTCCTCAAGATCTTAGAGAGATACATGCAGAAATATATCCTAAACAACTAGAAAGATTGACTGATTTATTAAATGAACATGAAAAGAGTAGTTCTGACTGTTTTTCATCAAAAAAATTTAATATGAAACTTGTTAATGCAGACTTAAATAGCATTACTAAGCAGATTGATGATTATATATCACATATCAAGAATGATCTTATTGTACCTTTCAAAAATAGTGCTAACCAAGTTAAAGATAGCTTAAAAAATGCTTCTCTTAAGATATCTGAATTTGCTAGTAAGCACTCTGATTTAGATTTAGAATACATAACTAACGCTATTAAAACAACCTTGTTGAATAAGAAGCAAGCAGTCCTTTCGGATCTAAAAATCATCACTAAAGACATTGAAAAAGGCTTAAAAGATACTCTTAAATTTGCTGAGTGTACTAAAAGCTCCTTAGATGAAATGAGTAAAGATGTAGATACATCACATCTAAAAACCACTGCTGATTCGATGATTGAGAATTTCAAAAACTATGATAAGCATGTCAGTGAATTTGCTACAACACATCAATTGTTACTTGATACTCCAGTACAAGACAGCTGCTTTTTAGGTTAATTTTTATCATCTTACTAAAGTAATAGTCTACTGAAGAAGGATACCACTACAGTGGTATCCTTCTTCACTTCTGCTACAATTTTGAAACGTTTATCTTTGAGATTAAGTTATATACAATAGAATACTTTCTTAATTAAGATATTTGAGTGGGCAAAACTTTTTCTATCAATACAGATGAATCTTTTTTTTATACACTAGTTGAGCACATACTATCGTCATATAAAGAAACAGAATTACCTGAGTTAAAAATAATATTACCCTACAAGTCAGATATATTAGCACTATTGAATGCATTTAAAAATTATAATACTAAAAAATGCATAATTTTACCAGAAATTGTTTCACTAGAAAATATTGACGAAGAAGATTTGATATTAAATCTCGATGAAGTTAAAGTAATCAACCCAATAAAGCGAATACTCTTATTGATTAAATTTATTCTAAAGTGGAATGAGGAAAATAATGATAACTTTTCCATCGATTTAGCGTATGATCTTGCATCACTATTGAATACAATTCAAATTTTTAATGTAACAGATAATAGTGGTGATTATTCAAGAAAAACAGATAATTTCATAGATTTACTTAGAAAGAATTGGAGTAAAACTTTAAAAGAAATTGGAGTAATAGATATCCTAGAACATAAGAATAATTACATAAATAACATGATAGTTTCATTAAAGGAAAATCAGCATATTATTTTTGTTGGAATTGGAAGAAATGAGAATTGTAAATCCTTGATCAAGCGAATATATAACTTACCTAATGGACAAATTATTTTACCCAATCTTAATTTTAAGATTAGAGAAAAAGATTGGCAAAAGCTTGATAAAAAACATTATCAATACTGTCTTAAAAATTTGTTGAGTGACCTAAAAATAAGTAGAAATGATGTTCACTCCTTAAGTAAAAAATCGGATCAAATTATTGATGAAATATTTGATACAACATCTGATCTAAGTAAAGTTAAAAATCAAAATAATTGCAGTAACATTGAAATTATTATCTGTGATTCTGTAGAAGAAGAAGCACAGGTTATTTCTTTAATTACCAGAAATGAAGGCTTGAAAGATGTTTCATTATTCACTAATAATCAGTTGCTTGCAACTCGCGTAGAATGCTTACTGAAGCAAGGTAATATAGAAAACTATCAGTATATAATGCTTTTACTTTACAGCATTAATACACTCACTTCAAATTGGAACAGCATAGAACTACTCTCACTTCTAAAACACCCCCTAATAACTTTTAATTATACTAAAGAAAAATATAATAAAATTATATCAGAATTTGAAATAGAGATACTGCGTAATTTTAATGTAAATGATTTAAAAAAGATCATTTATATGATTAACAAGAACAAAAAGATAAAATATAAAGAAGATATAATATATATAATCAATACTTTACAAGCAATATTTAATCCTTTAATCCATATTATTAATCATTCTATTTATAAAATAGCTATAACGCATTTAAAATGTATAGAAATGCTCTCTGGCTCACATTTAAGTAATGAAGTGAGAAATTATATGTCTAACTTTATAAATGCATGTGAAGATGTAAACTTTAGGTGCTCTTTAGATTTATATAGCAAAATCCTTACATTATTTCTTAAAAGAATTTTTTCTCCAAGATAAATAAATTTAGTTTACATAAAACAAGTACTATTATAGTTGCTGATTTTAATGAATCACTCAATTTTAAAAATCCATTTTTATGTTCTTTAATGAATGAAATTCCTTCTACTCAAGAAGAGCAAGGGCATTTTTTATACACTTTATATAATTTATTTTGCACACATAAGGTTTATATCACACGATCTATAAATCAGAGAAAATCAATTTTTTTACAACGCATTGAAATGTTTTTTCGGGAGCAACAAGCTTATAGAGAGTGGGTAAAAATGCTTCATAAACCTGAATATGTATTACAATGCAAACAACCTATGCCAAAGCCAAGTTCTCAAGTAAGAAGAAAAAAAATGCAAGAAATGTCTTGCAGTGCAGTAGAAAAGTTAATTCGCAACCCTTATTCATTTTACATTGAATACATACTTAATCTTAAAAAACTTCGTAACTTAAATTCTAAGCCATCTATATTAGAATTTGGCATTATGGTGCATAGTATCTTTGAAAAATACTTACAAAACACATGCAATGATTGCATGGAGATAGCAAAAAATGAATTTTTCTCTAGTAAATTTAACTTTTCAAGTATGTGGTGGGTAAGGTTGCAAAAGATAGTTCAATCTTTCATTGAACTGAATAAAACCAGAAGTAAATATATCGAGGTAGAAAAAAAATTTTCCTTTCCAGCTTTAAAGGAAATTTTAATTACAGCAAAATGTGACAGGGTTGAGTATTTATCAGGTGATCAAATAGTAATAATAGACTATAAATTTGGAGCAATACCTTCTCATGATGAAGTGATGTCTGGATTTTTTCCACAATTAATTTTGCAAGCTTTAGCAGTGGAGTATATAACTAGAAAAGAAACATCAGAACTTGCTTATTGGAAGTTCGATTATGATCAAATAAAAATCACCTCATTAGAAAAATATAAAGAAAGAATGATAGAATTTCAAGAGATTATACCTATTTTTTTATCTAAATATTTAAATGAAGATACTGCATTTATTGCATCACCATACTGGTATCAATTTCTCAAATTTAATAATTATACACACCTAGAAAGATTAAAGGAGTGGTTGTAAAGATTTACTTTCCTTTTGTATATAACTTTTGATATTTTGATTAGTCTTTATCATAATACGGTCAAAAATTCCCAACATTCTTTTTAATAAACTTGGTGTTAAAGAGGAAATAAAATTAACAGAAACATTACTGTTGTTACTATCTCCATTTGCTTTATAGTCTATTCCGATAACTCCTCTACTTTTTCCACCTGTCAAAAGTTTTCCAATTATAGGTATTTTTAATAAAAACTTATTCATTGAATAAGCTGGTATAACTTGACCTGTAACATTAAATCTACTATTTTTAATATCTAAATTACCACTAGTAATCATACCTAACTCTGTTCCCTCAAGCAACGATTCCTCAATTTCAACAATACTATTGCTATATGTAAAAGGTATATTACATCTATAAAAATATATACCTTCTTTTTTAAGAGTATTTACAATACCAGGAAGTGAGGACATAGAAAGTAAAGTGGTAAGTATAGGTGCATCTTTAATGTAGAAATTACTAATAGATACCATACCATAGTGTTTTGTATCGCCTCTTTGAGGGGATAGGTAAAAAGATAGTTTCCCATTTTTAACTGAATTACTGATACCAAGAGAACGAAAAAGCATTTCTGCATCATCTGCATAAATTTCGAAGCCTATTTCACTATATTTTGCTAATATATTACTGTTTTCATCTTGTAAAAACTTTCCTGTAAAATGACTTCCATTACAGTTACCTTGAACACAAGTTAAATTTAATTCAGCATTATTAATGATAATATCATCTTTCATAAGTATTGTATCAACACGCATATTAACTCCTATGTCCCTCTCTGAACCATTATTGCTCTTAGTAAAAAACCCTAAAATATCACCCAAATGAATCTTTTCACCATCGATACTTACAGTAGTTTTCTTTTTATTTAGCTCAACCTCTATATTAAAATTATTATTAGGTAAATTGAAGATAGTAGATCTTAAAAATAAATTTTCATTTTCTAATTTTCCATTCAACTTTATATCTATATCATTTCCTGTAATATCTAATTTATTGAATAAAAATTTATCTTCACCTACCATATTCACAGAAAATATAATTTTATTGTGATCTTCAGAGCGATTTTTCCATCCTAGATAACTTGAATGTAAAATAAGATCAGACAAATCTATATCACCATTGATAAACCCTACATTATTTGAATCGACCATTGATTCTATATTCACACTTATATAACCATCTATATCTTGATATATCTGAGCTGGTAAATCGCCTTTAATTTTATAAGAAAAATTTTTATTATGCTCTTTAAAATCAATAGTAGCTGCTTATTGTTTATTATACCGCTACTATTTAAGTCTATAAAATCATTACCAAAGTTAAGTTTCACATCATGTTTACCAATACTCCCATTATAAATAATCAAATCATCAATTTTTATGTCAAAATTAGCCAAAAATTCTACTTTTTTATTGTCAGCGTGTAAGTTAAAACTTGAATATTGAATTTAGAATTTACATTTCCACTCAAATTAGTTTCTTTAATTTCTACAACTTTATCTAACTTAAACTTAATGGGTTCATATAATGAATATGCACTACCTAACGCCTGACCACGTACAATTAATAATGCATCATTTTTGTTGAAAGAATTCATTTGAACTTCACCTTCAATCACATTAAAACCCTGAAATTGAGCATGATCGAAAGTAATATCAAGATTATTATTTTTTATCTTCAAGCTACCATTTAATTTTTCTATTAGTGCAAAATCATCATCAAATTTTATACTACCGTTTTCTACATCAGCAGTTACTTGAGCGTCTGATAGACTGCCGCTATTAACTTTGCCGCTAAAGGCTATGATCGTATTTAAAATATCACCATCAACATTATAACAAAGCCAATTTTTAAATTCATTACTTAGCAATTCATCTGGCACATATGAACACAAATCTTTTATAGTAAATTTATTAATATTAACTCTAAGTAAGGCATTTTCTGTTCCAAGATTTACTTTACCTATTAAAGAAATATATATATCTGCTAATTTTAAATGAAAATTTTTTACACTAATAATATTATTGTAATATGTAAGTTTTACATTCACATTATTTAATATTGTTGGATTCGTATTAGCACTGAATATGTTTAAATCCCCTGCTAAAATTTCATTTTTCTGATTAATTTTTAGTAAAAAATCACCTTTAAATTCTGTGTCTTTACTTAATTTATTGCTTTCAATCAATGAAGAAAAATTACTAAATAATCCTAATTTAAGGTTGTGAAAATCTCCATACAAGTGAAATAAATTATTGTGCTTCTTTATTGTAATTACTAAGTTATCTAGTATTTCTTTATTATCTCGTGTACGAATATTAATACTTAAATTTTCTTTTTTACTTAGATGAAATCTATCAATATAAATTTCATCTTCTGTACCTTTATTAATAGCAACATTAGTAAATTCAATCTTTGCATTTTGGTTCAATTTTAAAAAAAATTTTGATGCAATCTGCAATGAATTTTTTAAATCAAACTTTACTGCTTTAAAGTTAGTTTTTTTATTCACATGTACATATGCCTCATCAATCAAAATTTGAGAGAAATTAACTTTCATTCTCAATAAAGAGCTCATTTTGAAATATATGAAAAGCTTAGGAATTTTGATAATAAAATCAGAATTTTTTACTACTAAACCTGTAATTATTAAACATGATTCCTTATTATTCGTCTTTAAGATAAGAGAAGTATTTTTGATGTCTACATTAGAGTTATTAGATATTTTATTCTTTAAGTAAAAATTAATATAATTAACATTGATTTCCGTAGAATCATCAATTTTTAAGTACAATATAAGACAAGATGTTAGAAAAAAAATTGTGAAAAATAATATGGCAATTTTTTTAAGCATTACCAATGGCTTTTCTTGCTAGAAAATCGGCTTCCTCGTTGTATTTATCACCATTATGAGCCTTAACCCAATGCCAATTAATTTGATGTTGTAAAGAAACACTATATAACTCCTTCCATAGCTCGGTATTTTTTACTGGCTTTTTATTACTTGTCTTCCAACCATTTATTCTCCATTTATTTATCCATTCTGTTATACCATTTTTAATATAAGTACTATCCGTGTAAAGATTAATATTACAAGAAGTTTTTAATGCTTTTAACCCATTAATTACTGCCATCAATTCCATTTTATTATTTGTAGTATTTTCCTCACTACCAAAAATATTCTCTCTTTGTGTTGGGAGTAATATAACCGCTGCCCACCCTCCAGGACCAGGGTTACCTGAACATGCTCCATCGGTGTATATTGTTACTTCCTTCTTGACCACTCTTGTAATAAAAACTAAGTTAATAACATTAAAATTATACTAAGTACAATTACAATATCAATTAACTTATTTATCCTCTGAAAATAAAGGTTGTACCTTTCTGTTCATTAGATTTTCTAGTCCAACTATCCCAACTAACGGTCTGACCTTGATCATTGGGCTTTTTATCATTTAAACCTTTTTTTTGCTCTCCCATTACTGTTTTCACAGGAAATGAAGAATATTTTTGATTCTGACGTTCCCTTAAAATATTTTGAGGACATTTCTGTTTTTGTGTATAATCTATTTCTAATTTTGGTGCGTTCTCGCAATATTTTTGCATATTACCTACAGTAACAACAGTAGATTTATCTTGATTAGGTAAATTTAATTTATCT
>NZ_OU906733.1:261850-316533 GCF_918315375.1 Wolbachia endosymbiont of Chironomus riparius | reverse complement strand
GGTCTATGATTGTTGACATAGGAGGCGGTACAACTGAAGTTGCAATTATTTCTTTGGGAGGAATTGTGTATTCACGTTCTGCGAGAGTAGGAGGTGACGTTATGGATGAAGCAATAAAATCATATATTCGTGAAAATCACAAATTGCTAATAGGTGAGACAACGGCTGAAAAGATTAAGAAAAGCATAGGCTCAGCTCAAATTTCGGAAGAAAGTAATAAGAAAACCATGATCATTAAAGGCAGAGATTTAGTAAGTGGTATGCCAAAAGAAATGCTGTTATCTGAGCATGAAGTTACGAAAAGTTTAGAGGACTCGGTTAATCAGATTATTTCTGCAATTAAGATGGCTTTAGAAAGCACTCCTCCCGAGCTTTCTTCTGATATCGTCGACAAAGGAATTGTATTATCTGGTGGTGGTGGGCTATTGTGCAATTTAGACAAAGTTATTAATGAAGTAACAAAATTGCCAATACGTGTTGCAGAACATCCATTATGCTGCGTCGCTCTAGGAAGTGGTAAAGTGCTTGAAAACATGGATGATTTTGGCCATATTTTATTTAAACAAGATTAAAAACAGCAGTAAAAAAAGCTTTGAAAAATCTTAAATTATACCTTATCAGTAAATCTTAATAATATGAAAACAGATATAGTAGTAATAGGTGCGGGACCTATAGGAATATTTACTGCTTTTCAGGCAGGAATGCTAGACATGAAATGCAACATAATAGATACTTTACCTCAGGCTGGAGGTCAGTGTATTACCCTTTATCCAGAAAAACCAATATACGATATTCCAGGTTATCCTGTTATCACAGCTCAAAAATTAATTGAAAAACTTATAGTACAAGCTTCACCATTTAACCCAACTTATCATTTCAATCAAAAAGTGGAAAAAATTTTGGATGATAAGGATGGAGGTTTCATTTTAATCACTACTACAGGAGCAGAGATAAAATGTAAGGCTGTTATCATTGCAACAGGTAATGGAATATTCGAACCTAATCGTCCTCCTATAAACGGTATAATAGAATATGAAAATAAATCAGTATTTTATAATATAAGTAAAATCTCTCATTTTAAAGACAAAACTATAGTGATTGCAGGAGGTGGTGATTCTGCAGCTGATTGGACGATAGAGCTTTCTAAAGTTGCAAAAAAAATCTATGTTATACACAGAAGAAAGGAGTTTCGTTGCGCTCCAGAAACTAGAAACAAACTAGAACAATTAGTACATTCTGAAAAAATAGAATTGATAGTTCCATATCAGTTAAGTAATGTGGTGGGGGATAATGAAAAATTAAATTCCGTTATAGTGAAACATATTATTAACAAAGAAGAAAAAGAAATACCTACTAATTTTCTATTACCATTTTTTGGTTTAGCAATGAACCTTGGTCCAATAAAAGACTGGGGTATACATTTACAACATAACCGCATAATCGTCGATCCTACAACACTTAGAACTAATCGAAATAAAATATACGCAATTGGTGATATAGCAACATACCCAGGTAAATTGAAATTGATATTAAATGGCTTTGCTGAAAGTGCTATGGCTTGCCACGATATATACAGAGTAATTTATAACTCTCCTGTAAATTTTCAATATTCAACTTCCAAGGGAATCAATGAGAAAAAATAAAAACCTTACTTTTAAAATTGATTCTTGAAGTAAGAAAACACTTATTTTCCTTATTTTAAGATAAAGGTTTTCTATACAGAAAATATAAATACCCTCTTGAACAAAATTAAAAAACAAACGCAAGTTAAAAATCTTAATCGCTTTAAAAGGCATTTATTTGTCAAAGCAATCTTTTTTTCACATTACTATCATGATTAAGTTTGCTAATTTACTTGATTTTTAAAAATCATTTAGCTACCTTTCAGCCCGGTTTAATTTTGTTTTTTATATTATTTTTATAAATTATACCAGATCTTTCATTAAAATTTTTATTTTACTTATCGATTTATTCATGCATTATTTTAATAGATTGATAATAAAGCTTTATAGTAGAAGGTAGAGTGTCTAAACTATCAAATGAGGCACCAATAATATTAACATGGGTCCCAAAAGTAAAGGGAGCAACTGTATCACAAGAAAATCTGAATATAATTAAGAAGTATGTGAAGCTATGTGAAAAAGATGATGAAAGAAAAATATACTTAGTTTTGAATGGCCCTGGATTTGAGAATGCTCAAATAGAAGAGATAAATCAATACCTGCAGAAACAGCACATATCAAAAGTAGACGTGATAAACTTACACGATTATGACTGGAGTAAAATAGACGCAGGATGGAAAATAGATTCGGAAGATATTAATATAAAGGAATATTATCGAGATTTCTATAATATGAGTGATAAGAAGAGAACCTGTTTTCCAGTTGAAATCGACACTTTTAGAGTAATTGCTCTTGCGCTTTCTGATCAGATCACGGGGCAAGACATAGGTGCAATATATATTGATTTTGATATTCTCGGAACAATGAAAAAGCCTACAGGAAGAGATATAGAAACACATTATGAGATTGCACTAGGAGAGAAATATAATAATGATTTAATAGTAGTAACTAATTCGAGTGTAGCAAATAAGATAATGGCGTGCTACAAAGAAAAATTGCTAACTCAAGAAAAAATGGTAAGTAAAATAAAAGAAAGTATTCAAGATGATGGTTTTGTTTCAGATCTTGGTCGGCCCTTATTTAGACTAAGTGGTCTGCAGTTAAGAAGAATTTTTGACAACGCCAATAAAGAGGACGTGTCTATGCTTCTTTATACTGAAATTTTTAGTATTACACAAGCAAATGAAATGAATTATGCTCTAGTTCACACTGTAAGTTATGCATCACAATTAATAGTAAATGAAATTTATGAAAACAATCCAAAAATAAGTCAATCTGCTGCGCTAGAATTATATAATAACTCATCAGAAATGCTAATATCAAGAGACAAAATTGACTATCAGGAAGGAATACGGACTTGTTCTTGGTCATCTAGGAGTATAAGGAATGATAAAAAATATTAAGTAATTCTTGAAGCTAAGGACCTTAATGATGTATTTATGTCGATAAAAAATTATTATAGTCATAGTACAGACACAATACCTAAACATCTTTTGGATAATATGTATGAATCATTAACAGTTGCTAGCAGAAGTGAAATAGAGGAATTAGCTAAACAGGAAAGAAAAGAAAAAACTCTACAACTGATAAAAGAAAAAATTGATAATTATGAGAAGAATATTCCAACAAAGGATCAGGAACGGATCAAATTACGCCAAGAATATTGGAAGCTAAAAGATAAACTCGAAAAAGATAAGACTATTAATACAATAGATATTAGTAATATAAAAAAGAGAAAAAAGGAACTGGATAAAATTATTAACGACACTCATGAATTTAATGTACATTATAACAACCTATATGGTCAGAAATTATCTCGCGTTGAAGAGTCACGTAAAGAGTTGCGTAAGTTTACTGATACCCTAAAAGATAGATACACAAAAATTATTCCTAACATCTGTGGTGATCTGATTAAAGACATAGATGATATCTACCAAAAAGATATTCCTGAAGAGTGCCATCAAGAAACTTATTTACCCCCACCTGTTATCAAAAAACATGGTACATTTGCAGAGTTTCTTGGAGATTTTAGTAAAAATTGTAGTAATAGAAACGATCAATATTTGATTAGAAGAAAAACTGTAAAAGAAACTCAAGATAATGAGATAACAAGAGAAAAAGAACGTGATATAGAAAAAACACATGCAAAAAAAAAGATAAATTGATAACTTCGAATCATTTACGACTTTCTCAAAATGTAATGACTAGAGCTTCTAGTAGCCGCCAAATAAGCTTAATGAATCAAGCTTCTAATATTCAAGTACGTTCTCAAGTTTCTAGTATTGCAGTACAGCCAAAAAATGAACTTACGAGGGTATGCAATATGCGTCATACTGAGGCACAAGGACCTGTACAAGTCATTTTCTAGACTTTTTATAACTTATTTTCTGGTGCTGAATATTACACTAAAAGATAGTAGTTTAGAAATCTAAATTACTATCTTTTAAATGTATAATATAGTATAAATGATACTCTTTTTTGTGTAAATGGTATAAGCAGAATTTGTTGAGTTGAAGACAAGAAAAAGCTTCAGATTAAGATTTATATCTTATTTTCCAATAAATTAAAAATTAAACTCTAACCTTAAAAGATCTAAATTTATAATCGTATTTATTTTAGATATCATCAATGATATAATGGTTTATTTCTACTTTATATTTTGACTCCAAGTACTGAATTAACTGTTCCTTTAGAGCAATCATAGTACGCTTTCCTATTTCAAGGTTATTTAACTTTCCATCAGATGAATACATCTCTTTTAATGTTCCGATAATAACCTCGCTATTATGTTCAATGGGAGTTGTTACTTCACCAATTGTTTTGAAATTAAAAACTTCCTCAATAAAAGAAAAAGGGTAATCTTGTTGATCAATTGCACTTCGATGTATTTTTTGTTGTGCAATTAACTCTACACCTTTAGGTTTCTCTATATTTTGAGTATCTTTTAATTGTTCCGCAATGTTATTTCCAATCTCAAGCATTTTTTTTGCTATAAACTTATCACGCCAAACTTCTAATACTGATAACTTACTTTCCTCGAAACTTTGTAATTTAGAAGGAATAATATCAATGACTTTTACACTTACAATAGAGTTATTGATGCTCTTAAAATAACTTTTTTGCTCTTTTTTCCAAGAAAACATTAGAGAAACAAGATCATCAGAATCTTTTATCTTATTGTCATCTTTGTCTTTTCCATGAGAATTTACTGGGCCTATATTCTGTATTGGCAAATTGTATTCTTTTGATATTTCTTCAATATCCATACCATTATATATCTTATAATTTGCTTGATTTATAAAATCACTAGCTCTTTCAAAAATTTTTTGATTAATTAATAGCGATTTAACATCATCTCTTAATTTCCTTAAATCACTATCTAAAATTTTATGTATACTCTCTACTCTAATTAGGTGCCAACCAAAATTACTTGCTAAAACTTCACTAATTTCGCCTTCCTTTAAGTTAAATACTTCTTCTTTCATGCCTTTTGGTAGAAAATCTTTACTTATGTTATTGATCTTAATTTCTTCAAGTTTTTTACCTGATATTACTTGTTCAAAGCTTACTGTATTTTCCATAAGTGCTTTTTTTATCTTTTCAGCTTCTTCTTTTGTAGAAAATATCAAGTTAAATATATCTATTTGATCCATAAGAGCTTTCTGTTCAATTATTTTATCAATCTCTTCATCAAGAACCTCGATCTGTCCTGCAAAATATTTTGAGTCTAAATATATATATTGTGCAGTTCGATATTCGGGATAATGAAAATTAGATTGATTCTTTTCATATAAATCAAGCAAGGATTGGTTATCCGCTTCGGGTATACCTGTAACTGCATCCTTAGTTATTTTTATGATATCAACTACTCTAGTCTGATAACGATTTTTGTATATTTGATCATCAATTTTTTCACCAAAAGTTATTGGATAATCATCTTTAAAAAGAGAATTCATAAACATTATTGCTGGTAATGTTTTTTTTAATTTTGATACATATTGCTTTTCTGTCATGTGAAGGCCTTTCAACATTTCATTAAACCTTTCCTTATCAAACTCACCCTTATCGCTTTGAAAGTATTTTGTGTTTTTAATATGATCTTTAATTGACTCTTCACCAATCTCCAACCCTAAATCCCTTGTTACATTAAGCAATAGTTTTTGTTCTATTAGCGCATTTAGTAAATCATACTTCAATTTTTTTTGTACTTCTCCAGAACTGGTATTATTTATATAATTTTGATATAAAGATTTATATTCGTTTAATGATATAATCTCCTTTCCAACTTTAGCTATAATTTCCTCTTTATCACTATCTGATAAAATACTGCTAATTCCCACAAAGATTAGCGAGAAAGCTAAAAAAACAGCAATAGCTTTTGTGAAAAGGTTTTTAGTACTCATATCGTATAAGATCAATAAACAGTTAATTATAGGATAGTGATAATTTGACCGTTGTAAACTGAGACCTTACTGTCTACAGGAATACAACTTATTATGAACGGTTATTATTTTGTTCATCATTCATTTTCTCAGTTAAATAGTTTCTAAGATCTATCATTTCTTTGAGCAAGCCCTCAAAATGATCATTATTAAGATTGATTTTTATATCACTACGAAATTCTTTTTGTACACCTTTTATTGTATATCCTTTATCATACAGCATATGTTTTATTTTTTTTATAGTTTCTATGCATTTATGATCATATAGCCTCCTTCCTTTACATTTTATAGGCTTAATCTGATGAAATTTACTCTCCCAAAATCTTAAAACGTGTTGCTGCAAGTTAAGTTTTTCAGCTACTTCTCCAATAGAATGAAGCAATTTTTCTCTACTCATCAATTTTATTACTATTTATTAATTTTTTTATACTCCTTGAAGGTCTAAAAGAAATTGATTTTTTTGCTTTTATCATCACCTTTTCGATGTATGAGGAATATTTCCAGGTCTTTCTTTTTTTTTCTTTACTATAAATGTTCCAAAAGATGATATCTTTACTTTCCCTTGTTTCATTAAAGAAGATTTTATTTCATCCATTATATCATCTATTATTAAAGAAACGCCTTCTTTTGGTAACCCTATTTCTTGATTGATCATCTCCACTATTTTTGACTTAGTTAAGGTTGTTTTTAATTTTTCACTTACTATAGTATAACTCATATTTGACATATTACATTGTACGATATAAGTATAATAGTTGACATAACTTTTATTGTAATACTTTTATTATATTTTTGATCATTTCCTACATCAAATTTCTATTAATCTCAATGCATAAAATCTCTAAAAAAACAAATATATCTCAATTAAAATTGAGTTTTTTGTGTAACTCCTAGTTTACATTTAGATTTTATATAATATCATTACTATATTTAATAGCTTAAAAGGATACTTATGGCAGTTATGCCTGATAAATGGATAAGAGAAAAAGCTGAAAAATTAGGAATGATAGAACCTTTTGTTGGCAATAAAAACAGTAAAGGTGTGATATCTTTTGGTCTATCATCTTATGGATATGATGCAAGGGTGAATAATAAATTCAAGATTTTTACCAATGTGAATTCAGCCATAGTAGATCCTAAGAATTTTTCTGAAAATAGTTTCATAGATAAAGAAACTGATGTATGTATTATTCCACCGAATAGTTTTATGCTTGCAAGTACAGTTGAATATTTTCGTATACCAAGAAATATTTTAGTTATCTGTGTTGGCAAATCGACTTATGCAAGATGTGGAATTATAGTAAATGTTACACCATTGGAACCTGGATGGGAAGGTCACGTTACTCTAGAGTTTTCAAATACTACACCCCTTCCTGCAAAAATTTATGCAAATGAAGGGGCATGCCAATTTATTTTCTTAAGTGGTGAAGGCGAATGTGAAAAATCATATGATGATATGAAAGGAAAATATATGAATCAGCGTGGTATTACTTTACCACTTGTGAAATGATTGATATCGTAGAGTTAGTACTTTATAACTTTAAATACAATTATTATCAATGAAGAACATAAGAAATTTTGCAATAGTAGCACATATAGACCATGGTAAATCAACACTTGCTGACCGTTTAATAGAGGAATGCAATGGTCTTGAGGCAAGAGAAATGGTAAATCAGATACTTGATTCCATGGAAATAGAGCGTGAACGTGGTATCACAATAAAAGCACAAACTGTAAGACTAAACTATGTAGCTAATGATGGTAATCATTATTGCTTAAATCTTATGGATACCCCAGGACATGTTGATTTTTCTTATGAAGTAAGTCGGAGTTTAGCTGCATGTGAGGGTTCGCTTTTAGTAGTTGATAGCAGTCAAGGCGTTGAAGCGCAAACCCTTGCAAATGTATATAAAGCCATTGATAACAATCATGAAATAGTCGTTGTACTTAATAAAATAGATCTACCTGCTTCAGATCCAGAAAAAGTTAAACTTCAAATTGAAGAGGTAATTGGTATTGACGCAAGCGAGGCAGTTTTGATATCAGCCAAAACTGGTCTTGGAATAAGAAATGTATTAGAAGCTATAGTAAACAAACTTCCAGCACCACAAGGTAATGCAGAGTCTCCATTGCAAGCAATTTTGGTTGATAGTTGGTATGATACTTACCTAGGAGTAGTGATTTTAGTACGAATTAAAAATGGGTTACTAAAAAAAGGCATGAGAATTGTTATGATGTCTAATAATGCTACATATCAAGTGGAAAATATAGGTATTTTTACTCCTAAAAAAGTTATGACAGAGAAACTTTCTGCTGGAGAAGTTGGCTTTATTACCGCTTCAATGAGAGAAGTTGCAGATTGTAGAATCGGTGACACTATCACCGAAGAAAAAAGGCCTTGCAGTGAAGTATTACCAGGTTTTAAAGAAACACATCCTGTTGTTTTTTGTAGTATTTTTCCGCACAAAACAGATGATTTTAAATATTTAAGAGAAGCGCTAGAAAAACTTCACTTAAATGATTCTAGTTTTACCTTTGAGGCTGAAACTTCAAATGCACTTGGTTATGGATTTCGTTGTGGTTTCCTAGGAATGTTACATCTTGAGGTGGTACAAGAAAGGCTTGAACGAGAATTTAATTTAGATCTTACAGCAACTGCACCAAGCGTTATATATAGAATTACCACACGAAACGGCCAAATTTTAAACATTCACAATCCTAGCGATATGCCGGATCCAACTAAAATAGAAGTAGTGAAAGAGCCATGGATTAGTGCAACTATAATGGTTCCGGATCAATATTTAGGGGAGGTTATTTCTTTATGTGAAGAGAGAAGAGGTGAACAGGAAGATTTATCATACGTTGGTCATACAACAACAGCACTTCTAAAATACAAACTACCTCTTTCTGAAGTTGTGTTTGATTTTTATGATCGATTAAAATCCCTCTCTAAAGGATACGCAAGTTTAGATTGGGAAGTTTCCGATTATCGTGAAAGTCAGATAGATAAATTGAGCTTTTTGATTAATGGGGAATCAGTAGATGCTTTAGCTTGTATAGTACATAAAAGTAGAGCAGAAAAAAGGGGTCGTGAAATATGTACACGTTTAAAAGATTTGATACCACGTCAACAATATAAAATAGCAATTCAATCAGCTGTTGGTGGCAAAATAATTGCCAGAGAAACAATTGCTCCATATAGAAAAGATGTAACAGCTAAACTTTATGGGGAGATGTGACACGAAGGATGAAGCTTTTAGAGAAACAGAAAAAAGGTAAAAAAAGACTCCATTCTATAGGAAATGTAAATATTCCACAGAATGTTTACATTCAAGCTTTGAAGCTCATTGATTAAGAATTTGGAGATTGAAAAACTATAAAGATAACCAAATGATTTTCATAAAGTAAGTAGAGTAACAAGCTTAGTCGTTGTGGTGATTAAAAAATAGGTGACTTAAAGAAATAAACGCCTTTTAAAGGGATTAAGATTTTCAAATTTCGTTTGTTTTTTAAAGTGAATTCTTAAACAGGATTCATGGATAACCTTTGTTTTTAAATGAGAAAAATAGGTGTCCTATTACCCTTGACTCAACAAATTAGTTCTCTCTTATAATACATTTATTATCTGAATTACTGTCTTTTAATCTTCATTTCTAAAATTTTACACGCTATTATTTATAACTTGATCACGTCGTTCTAAAATAGCCTTTAGGTAAGCGTCTGTTAAAAAATCCGATCCTTCTGCAACAGAAAAATTTCCTTTAAAGTTTTTAAATCAAGCTTTTTTAGAGCATTTTTTATTTCTTCAGGTAAATACCTAGAATATGATTTTATGAAAGATTCATCAAAAGCATGGCACTGCCTCCACAAGCTATTTTTATACATTACATAACGCAAAAAGTCACCACAAGGTTAAAATGATTTATAGAACGAATCAGGTAATTTGCTTCCAAATTTCTTTTTGAAGTTATCAACGATTGGTTTATTTTTGGTTTCTACTTTAGAAAAAGGAAAGTCCAAATGAAAATCATCTGTGCTAAGTTTGTCACTATATAAAACTCTAACAAATGGTAAATCACCATGCTTTACATATTGATGATTACGAATTCCAGCATTATCAATTGCAATCATATAAGTTTTTTCTTGATCCTTAAAACCTAACAAGTTGTGAGGACCGAAATCCCATTGACAAAATACAAAATAAAAAATTTTCAAATTTGCTAGATCATCAATACTGACTTCTTTCAATACCCTATCATACTCTTCAGGTATCAATAAATCATCTTTTGTCTCAGTGAATAGCTATAACGATCCTCTCATACCATTAATTGTACGTATTACTGTTGGAGGAATGTAAGGAAAACCTAAGTATAATGAGGCTTGATAAGCTGCACCTCAGCTTGAGTATTTCCAAAATCATCGGGTTGAACATTTTAAATACACCTTTTAGACCATTATCTAGATTTACTAAATAAACATCTCCATCAAAATCTGCTTTCCTATCCTTCTCAAGCAAAAAATCTCTCATGGAAAGAATATTTATTACTCTTCCATCTCGTAATAACTCCGTTACTCTTTTATCTCTGTATCTTTTGGGATGATAATAACACTCACTTGCTGTTAACTTAATGATATGGCCAGGAAAAAAAATACTACTAAAGTTGGAAATTTAGACATAATAATTAGCGATGGACGAAAATTGAAAAATTATACAATAAATATTTTTTTCTTTCCTTAAATTATTTTAAACAAATTTTTTCCAAAAAAACCTCCTAGCCTCAAGAAAGTTAAATTTTAGAGTTTGCTTCAGTGATTGAAGGCCCAGCTATACAACCTTCTAAAGTTAATTCGGGTAAATCACTACAAATAGAAAAATCTATTTCTTCATTTAACTTAGCTTTCTTTACTAAATAACCATGCGTAATGTCATTGGTATTAACGTTTCTCCTTTTATCAAAAGTCTCTTTGATTTGATTTAAGTTGGTTTGTATCTCATCAAGAGCATCATTTATACATAGGTAATACGGCTCTATTCTAAATTTACCATCGGTATCTTGACTGCAATATTTTTCCATAGCATTAATTGCATCAGAGTAATACTGTAAATAAATAGATGGGTGACAAGTTTTCGTATCAAGGTCTCTATTACATTCCGCTTCTTGTTGTTTTTGTTTAAGAAACTCCATACATGATCCATCAAAAACAATATCACATCTTTCTGATTGTGATAAAAGCCTTAGAAACTTAGGTACTAAATTATGTAAGCACGAAAAATTAAGCTGATAATATTTTTTGCATGACAGCCTTCTTTTGTCAAAATACTAAAAGGAACGCGTTTTAAAAAGAAACAAAGCGTATCTTCTGGTATATCATCTCTACTTAGCATATTTATAAAATGAGAAGATAGGGGATGTGAATTTATAAAAAGTAAACGATATGTTTCATCTTCAATGGATAATAATCTATTATTTGAAATTAATTTTGTTATTTCACAATAATTATATTTATTAATAAACATCCTCAACCTTTTGATTAAAGCTCTTACTTTCCGCTTCAACACAACTGTCTTGACAAATATTTAACATATAAAATCTCCTTACTAAAATAATCTTATAATATTAAGATATATACTTATTATCGCCAAGATTAATGTTAATATATAAACAAATATAATTTTGTTATATATCTAAGTTGTAGCCTTTCCTCAACTTAACATTGACTAGTTATTGAGTTCAATGTTAAGCTTAGGCTAAAAGTCATAACTAAAATGCAAGACAACATAGTACCAATATCGATAGTCAAAGAGTTAGAAGAATCTTATCTCTCATACGCAATGAGCGTAATTATAAGTCGCGCTATACCAGATGTGCGTGATGGGTTTAAGCCAGTTCATAGACGTATACTGTATGCCATGTCTAGAGCTGGTTATGATGCCGGTAAGCCATATAAGAAAGCAGCTAGAATTGTCGGTGATGTAATGGGTAGATATCATCCACATGGTGATGCAGCAATATACGACTCCTTAGTAAGAATGGCTCAAGAATTTTCTCTTCTTCTTCCACTGATCGATGGACAAGGAAATTTTGGATCAATAGATGGTGATCCTCCTGCTTCAATGCGATACACAGAAGCAAGGTTACAGAGAGTATCACACTTCTTGCTTAATGATATTGATGAAGATACTGTTGATTTTAGACCAAATTATGATGGAAGTGAATCTGAACCAGTTGTACTACCTGCAGAGTTTCCAAATTTATTGGTAAATGGTGCAAGTGGTGTTGCAGTTGGTATGGCAACTAATATACCTTCTCATAATCTTGGTGAATTGATTGATGCTTGTATTTTATACATAGAGAATAATGAAGTTACTTTAGATGAATTACTGGAAGTAATACCAGGACCAGACTTTCCTACAGGAGGAAAAATTCTTGGTAGGTCAGGAATAAGGTCGGCTTTTGCAACAGGTAGGGGTTCAATTATTGTACAAGGTAAGACACATATAGAAGATTTACCTCAAGATAGACAAGCAATAATTATTGATGAAATACCTTATCAAGTAAATAAGGTTAGGTTAATAGAAAAAATAAGTGAACTTGTTAAAGAAAAAAGAATTGACGGAATCACAGAGATTAGAGATGAGTCTGATAAATCAGGTATTAGAGTAGTAATTGAATTAAGAAAAAATTCTGCAGCAGATTTTATACTAAATCAAATATTAGGATTAACCCCACTAAGAAGCAGTTTTAGTGTTAACACATTGGTACTAAATAAAAATAGGCCACTCCTAATGTCATTAAAGGAAATCATATCCGCTTTTATTGACTTTAGAAAAGAAGTATTAGTCAGAAGAACGGAATTTCGGTTAAGAAAAACAAGAGAAAAAGCTCATATATATATAGGGCTCTATATAGCAGTCTTAAGCATAGATGAAGTAATAAAAATAATTCGCAATGCAAGAGATCCTGCTGAGGCTTGTAAAAATCTTTTAAATAAAGAGTGGAGAGCTTCATCCGAAATACAAACACTTATAGAATTAATTTCAGATAGCAAGAGCTTTTTACAAGAAGCAATGTATCAATTTACTGAGTTGCAGGTAAAGGCTATTCTTGACATGAAATTGCAACGTCTAACAGGACTTGAGAAGGAAAAATTAGAAGCTGAGTTAAGTTCAATGGTAAATTTAATAAAAGAATATGTTGATTTTCTTAGCTCAGAAGAAAAATTAATGAAAGAAATCAAGATAAATTTACAAGAAATTAAAAATAGATTTGCTATCCCACGAAAAACATCAATAGAGGAGTCAGACTTAGATATTGAAGCTGAAGACTTAATTCCACAAGAAGACATGGTTGTTACTGTTACTATGAATGGTTACATCAAACGAGTAAAACTTTCCAATTACAAAACTCAACGTCGCGGTGGAAAAGGAAAATTGGGGCAAGGATTAAAAGAGGAAGATGTAATTACGAAATTATTTGTTGGAAATACTCACACTAGCCTTTTATTTTTCTCGAATATTGGTAGAGTTTATAAATTAAAAGTGTATAAGCTACCACTTGCAGAGCCAAGCGCACGTGGAAGAGCTCTTGTTAACATTTTCCCTCTTATTGAAGGTGAAACAATTACTAATATCATGCCATTACCAAGTGAGCATGATGAAAATTTAGATATAGTTTTTTCTACTTCTTACGGAAATATAAGGCGTAATGCTTTATCAGATTTTCACTATATTCCAAGTAATGGAAAAATAGCAATAAAGTTAGATGGAGAAGATAAATTAATATCAGTCAAAGTATGTACTGAAAAAGATCATGTATTAATCTCAACACGATATGGAAAAAGTATTAGATTTATTGCAAGTGACGTACGTCAATTTAAGAGTAGAAGTTCAGATGGTGTGCGAGGAATTAGGCTTGCAAAAGATGATAGTGTAATCTCAATGACAATTTTAAATGGCATAGAAATAAATACAGAAGAGAAGGAATTATACTTTAAAATACCAGTTGACAGAAGGTTAGAGGCTGCAATTAGCAGTACTATAAATCCTAAATTGGAAAAAACTTTAAGTCACCTAGAAATAGAGAGTGAATTATTCTTAAATTTGGCAAGAAATGAAGAATTTTTACTCACAATTACTGAAAATGGTTTTGGTAAAAGAAGTTCTGCATATGAATACAGAACAACTGGTAGAGGTGGTGTTGGTATTACAAATATCCTTACTACTAGTAGAAATGGCAACGTTGTTGCAAGCTTTCCAGTAAAACAGGATGATAATATTATGCTTATCACGGATAAAGGGAAATTAATTAGAATTTCAATAAATGATATTAGGATTGCAGGGCGTAGCACTCAAGGAGTAACTCTCTTTAAAACAGAAAAGGGTGAAAAAGTAGTTTCAGTTGCAAAAATTGAGGACCATGATTCTACAGAAGAAAAT
Source organism: Wolbachia endosymbiont of Chironomus riparius (assembly GCF_918315375.1). Taxonomy (NCBI): domain Bacteria; kingdom Pseudomonadati; phylum Pseudomonadota; class Alphaproteobacteria; order Rickettsiales; family Anaplasmataceae; genus Wolbachia; species Wolbachia endosymbiont of Chironomus riparius. Next base: position 302,032 of record NZ_OU906733.1, on the reverse strand, counting down.
GTTGAGTAAAATATTAGAAAATTTTTTATTTGATTTATAATAACTGCTCTTGAAAAATTTGTTTTCAATCCTGATAAGCCTAACGCTATTTTATAATATGTTATTCCCTTGTTTTTTTTAATGGACTATTTTGATTAGCTCTTTTTAACCTGATATCAATTAAATATTGTCGACTTTCCTGCTACAACATCTTATTTGAATGAACTATAGCTACTTAATTGCTATTTTTCACCTTCAATTCTACTTTCCAACTCTAATTTAATTATATTGTTAACTCTATCAACATAATCAGCTAAGTCTTGATATTCATCATTTGTATAATCTTCGCCTGAAACTTTTTTTTCAAAAAATAATTCTTTTAACCCATATAGCTTAGAATCTTGGTCAGAATTCAGAACAATATTTCTTTCTACATAGCTCAGATTCGATAGTAGTAAGCTAACTTGTAATAAATCTTGACTTTCGATACTTGAAAGGTCATCAAGATGATTTAATACACTAAATAACTTAATTTTTTCTTGTGCAATTTCTTGATCTTCTTCATTGACTTTATATAACACTTGATTATCTATAAATTTTTCACTCAAAGCTTTATCAAGATTAATAAAATCAACATTATCTGGTTGAATGTTATCCAATAACATATCCACTTTCGCTCTACGTGCATTTATAACATCATTATAGTTATTCAATTTTATATTACCTGTTTCGTCTTGATGCAATTCATAAAAACCAAATCCTTTAAAATATTTTTTATTATTATTCATCGCTACCTTCATTATTTTTTTTATTATTTTTATCATTTAATTCATCTTGCTTTTGCCTCTCTTGCATGATTTCACTTGCATCTTTCCTTTCTATTGGCTTTTCTTCATTAAACAGCAACGAAAGGTCAACATCTTCGTCTTTTTGATTTTTTTCTTTTCTTTCAGTACGTTTTTCTATCCCACCAAAAAATGATTCCAGGTTATAAATTTCATCTTCTTGATTTTTTTTTACTTCTCTTTCAGCACGTTTTTTCTCTATAATTTCATTTGAATCCATACCTTTTATTTTTTCAACCAGTTCTTCTGACCCTAACTTTCTTTGCACTTCTTTATCGATCGGTGGGCTCTTTTTCGTACCTATAGTATAATCATGAAGCTTTTGTAAAAAGTCTTTTCTATATACTTTTGACATATAGAGCAAATTATCCTTATGAGAAATTTCTCCTGTATAAAGGTTAAGTTTTTTACTATCAGATTTCTTTTCTAGTGAGTTAAGACCATGTTCCCAACAAAATTCCATAGCATCTTTCAGACTATAACCCAAATGTGACCCCATGTATCCTTTATAGTAATCTAAATATCTATCTATCTTCCTATGAGCTATATCTTGTGGGTCAACTCCAAATGCTTTATAAATTTTATCCTCAAATTTATTAACATCATTTTTAGGAGATGTGATGAATTTTGTTGCTTCAATGCTAGTATTAATAAGCTTGCGTGGTACATTAATAGTATGTTTTAATACTCCTCCGATTCCTGGTATTCTTCCTAAAGCGTTAGCAGCTCCTCCTAATAATCTATTAGGTAATCTAGTAGTCCATCTACCCAGAGATTGTAATGAGCCACCTATAATACCCTGGTACATATCCTTTCCCTTTTCAGCTAAGCTAGCTAAAGGAGATCTTGAAGAAGAGTTAGGATCTGCTTGGTACATACTTGATATACTATAAACACTATATCCACCCTCAGCAAAATTTGAACCCATTTCTTGTGCTAATTTACGTAAAGAAAATATCAAAAATGAAAGTAAGAATAATATCAGTATCTCTTTTACGTTAAGTAAATAACCCTCTTTTATATCTTGTACTCTTTGATAATCACTATTGTCTTGGTATTTACTATTTAAGCTATAAAAACCTCCTAAAGAACATCCTTTATATTTAATGATATTCTCCGTCATAAGTTTTATCTCGCTTTTTAAACTTGGCTTTAAGATTCCTTTTTTATAATCATCTACTATTTTCTTATAATTATTGCAATTTCCTTTATTACCATTTTTACAATACAGCTCTTCTACCTTTTTTTCTATATTATTAATAAGTAACAAAATATCAAATTTTTCTAAAGAATGTGATAGAGTGTTTGTCAATCGTACCAAATTCTTTAAATCTTCATCTCTACACTCCTTATCAAGAACTATGTCATCTTCTTTTATATAATGATCAGAGCTAGATAGTGGATCAAAGAATGGGTAATCTATATACCTAAAACCATTGCTAATATAATCTGGAGGAATAGGTATGTATCCTACACCACCAGTGAATTTCACTGTTCCTCCTGCTCTGCTTATGTTGTCTATGCCTTCTATACTTTGATCCAACTTAAGATCAGAAGCCTCGCCAATAGTGTATGGCACAAAAACTTGCCCTGGAGTCCAGTGAAAAAATTCTTTATCTATAATGCAAAAACCTCCAAACACCCACTTTGGAAGACACAATCTTACTTCTAACCATTTATTATAACATACAGTAAAACCCAACTGTCTATAAAAGGTTGTCATTATCATTGATCCTAATAATGACAACAGAGTAAATATCATTACTGATTGTAAGCAAAAACTAATACATAATTTTATCCAACCCTCAAATAGTTTTTTCAATTGCGAAAATAAAATAGAAATAAGAAACAGTGGCATTATAGCTATAAGAAAAGCTATTCCCATAAAACCTGTCAGAAATATAATAAAAGCGTATAAACATAACAAAAAATATAAGACTATTCCTATCAAAATTACTGGTGTCATCAAAATGCTTGCCCACACTTGATAATGAAAAAATGCTGCAAATTTCTTAAAAACTGAATCAGCAAAGAACTTATTCCACATATTATACATGAAGCTGAACAGCGTTTCAGTATTTGCATTAGGAGCAAAATTAGTAATTACTTTTATCAAGTATTCAAGACCATCAACAAACAAAACAAGAAAATTGTTATAAAAAAAGTTGAAGCTTTCAGGAGATATCAGAACTACTACTAGTGTGATTTTCATCATCCTAATTAACAAATCATGCTTAGTTTCCTGAATCATCCCAAATAGGTAAAGGAGAGATGAAATTACTATAAATAAAACGAGTAATGAAGTTACAAAATTATGAAAACTTGTACTCTTCTCAGCAATATACTTGAACATTTCTTGTGCAGCTGCAAGGTTATTATTGTTGTCATGATTAGAACAATTTGTTTTGTTGATTAATAAAGTACATTTTAGATAATTATAAACATAGTCAAAAAAGTTTCCATTATGTGATTTTCTTACTCCACTTAAAAATTCTAATGAATAACCTCCTGCATTATCAAAGTAATATCTGTCCAGTATTTTTATATATATTTTCCATCCTTTTTCTAATTTAATAGGGTTACATTGACTATCTTTTATGTTGCTACTATTTTTTTTCAAGATAAAAACACCATCTCCACTTTCTGAAACAGAGTTATAACCTAAGTGCACTGTAGGTGATGTAGGGTAGCGCATAATCTCTAGCTCCTCATTTGGGTTACCATCATTACTTCTTTTGAATAAAAGATATGCACCATTACCATTGGTAAACCAACATGGAGTGTTATCATCTTTCTGATCGAAGTACTTGCAACTCACACTGCAACTTATACTGGAATTAGTTGAAACCTTTCCCGCACTAGATTTATAATCATTACAGATTAATTTAAAATCAGGCAAGCTGTTAGCTTCTGATGAACCTTCCAATTTATCTGCATATTTCAATCGTTCTAATTTTTTTAAATCCAAACTATCCCTTTCTGATTCCTTAGGGTTAATATGACTCCATGATGTCCATGCGCCATTTATTCTAATTACTAAATTATCCCCATTAGTTTCTAATTTTGTATCTTCCCATTTTACTACTTGATTAGAATGAAACCCATAATTAACTTCTCCAGTTTTAGGATCAATTACTTCCTTATTGTCCGGAATAAATGCATCTATATTTTCACTTGCAAAACGAGCGCTTACTGTAACAGGATCTGGACCAAAATAATCAGCAGATATACACCTAGGAAAAGGCATATCATCTTTGTTACAACCTATTAATAGTACATAAGCTGTGAAAAGTAATACATTAAACCAAATTTATTCAAATACGATTGCATAGCTACAATTTTTTCAATATAGAAAATAAGCTTCCAAAATTTTACTTTAAATACCTTGCAAATTAGTTACTCATTATATTACATACTCTTCTTAATTTTCTTCATTTGTTTTTTTACTACCACCGTTAAATTCTGTAATTACCTCACTGGCTCTTTTTTCCCCTTGTACTATTTCACCAGAAGTATTCTGATTTTTTGTTGTATCTGATTGAGAATCTCCCTGATTATTTTGTGAAGAAGGTTTGTTTGTAACTTCAATTGCATTAGGGTGTTTTTGTGACATTTCCTTAACTCTTTGAATCATACTCTGTGTTCCACGATCAAGGCCAACAGTTGACAATAGTGCTTGTGATGCAGTATTAGCAACTGCTCCCACACTACCAACCACTCCATAACCAGATTGAAATATTGCATGAGCAATATTTTCTGAAGCAACAACGAAAGTCTCCATTGCGCTAGCAACAATCAAGTACATAAATGCTTGAATTAAATCTATAGGTAATGCTGCAAAATATCCACCCACTCTTGTTCCATTACTTAATGCATCATCAACGTTCATACTAGGGTTATATCCAATAGGTAACATTGATTTCATAATGCAAAAATCACTTTCCAAGAAATTTATACTAATCAAACATTGATAACATGCGGAAAAATTTGTCAGATTATACAAAATTGAATACATCAATTGATTTAAAAGAGATAAAGAGCTAAACAGAATGACTGGCTGTATAGACATGTGCGCTAATGCTTTTATCCAATTATCAAACAGAGGCTTAGTTTTTTGAAATAGAATAAATACAATAAATAAAGGCGTTAACGAAAGCAAAAATCCACCTAAAACAATAGCTATAATATACCTCATTAACGCGCTAATAATACATCTCAAGAACACAAAAGTAGAACGCCCTATCATTAAAAATGCTATCAAACCAAATGGCCCTGAAAATATTAACGATAAAAATTTCAGCCAAGTTTCCCCTGTAAACAATACTCCTGCTGTAAAATCCAAAAATGTAAAGTTATTGCTCTCTGAACCTATGTAACCAGAAAAACTGTTAACTAAATAATTACTTCCATCAATAAAAAATTTAGATAACTGTGTACCCAAAAGTTCCCAACTTTTATCACTAAAAACAAAAGCTATAAATGCTATTTTTACAATTCTTACAATAAAATCATATTTACTTAATTGTAGTGTTCCTAACATGTAACCAACTACAGAGAATATTACATATAAGGTAAGTAGAGCCCTTACTGCTTGAAGAAAACCTCTTCTATATCCTTCATATGACTGTCGAACAGTATTTTTGCTATCATCTTTTATATAAGCAAATACTCTATTAACATTTGACGAAATAAAGTCATTAATTTTTTTATTTATGAATAAATTAACAGTATATTTATTATCCTTATAGTAAGTATCTGCGTTATCTATTAACTCATCTTTTGTTACATCCTTTACATCAATTCCAAAATATATCTTTTTAGTCTCCTTTAAGGTACTTCCATTTATCACATAATACTCTGGATCTTCTCCTTTCTCCAAATTTCTAACTTCTAAAAAATTGCCATTTTCTCCTGACTTAGATGTATCTTGTGGTGGACTATCACCTAGATACACATACAATTTTTTTCCTTCATTAAAGTCACATAACCTACTTACTTTAACATTATAGCCACCTCTATGAAGATGATAATTACCTTCACTTGCTATTGCTAGCATAACACTGCTATGATGACCAAGGTTATTACTACTACCTACTACATATTCGTGATTCAACTTTAAAGAAAATTCATCAAAATTTTCACCTACTTTTGAACAAACCCCATCGTATTTTGGACCCTTATCTTGTGGAAAACATTGATCCCCCTTAGCTGTATTTATACCATTATCATCACCTATTTTTGCAACAAGAGCTTCAGCCCAGGAAATATTATCTTCATGTGTTTGAGTAAATGAACCTTCATTTAAATTATCATTTATTTTCTTCAAATAAGAGTACATGTTACATTTGTTGTCTACATCATACTTTTTATATCTTATTGAAGAAGTACAAGGTTTGCCGAATTGATCTGCTATACCTTTTTTATTATAACATATATTTTGCAAGTAACAGTTCAATTCATAAGGAGGGTAGTTTTTTTTCTCATCATCACTACAATGATTTTTTCCTCCTGTGGCACATAAATCATTTAACCCTACTTTATTTCGACGTAAATCTAATAAGGAACCAATACTCCACGAGTCTTTTTCTTTATTAATGTCAAATATGACCTTATTATCATATGGTGTATAACCATTACCAACTAAAACTTCATGTTTTCGTTTTGTTTCCTTTTCATCTACACCTAATGATTGAAATTTTATCTCCTGTATTTTATTATCGTTACTTTTAAAGAAGAACGTACCACCTTTACATATTTCACTTTTAGTAGCTCTATTTTCTTCATTAACAACTTTGGTTCTATAGCAATTACTATCTAAAGATATGTTTTCTAATTTATCACAATCCATTTTTATCTTTTTGGGTACTAAGCTAAAGATTAATCTATCCCCAGAGTTTACCTTAACATTAGTATCTACATAACGTTTTTGACTGATGGAATTTCCATACTTAGAGGATTGAATAAAACCTTTCTTCTCACAATGCATTTCCTTTCCATCCTTATCAAATTTAGGGATTGAATCATCAGTGCAAAATACAGCAGGAACTAATACTTTAACAGGATTTTTACCATTTTTATAAGGACAAAAATTTATAGAGCCATCAACTCTAAGTTTTATTTTTTCATTCTCACCAATCACTTGACCTGAATCAACCCCAATGAATTTTAAGATTTTCATCATCTTTACGTACCGGAATGTCTACAGTAACACTACTGCTTCTACTTTGTAATCCAGGCTCAACACAATCCATTGTACAGTTAGTGATTATAAAACATAATATCAGTAACAATACTCTTCTACTTTCCATACTCTTATTCATTTTCTCGGAACCTGTGTCTGTTGAGGTATTTGAGGTCTTGGATTTTGAGGAGCACTTGAAGTACCACCACCTCTTTTTTGAACACTTTCTTCATCTAAACCTACAATACCTAGTAAATTTTGTTGATATTTTTTACCTGGTTCATTTGGTATGTAGCTACTAAACAATGAGTCAGATATTACGGAAGAAGCATTAACCATAGCTTTCATAGCATGAGCTAAAATAATAAAAACCATAATAGAAGCAATATTAGGTGTACTTTTTGTAGCAAAACCAAAAAATATACAAACATGATAAAGATAGGTCATAGGTGCTATTACTGAACTAACTATCCCTAGTGATGAACCACTTACCGGTGTCACTAAATCATATGTCCATACTAACGAATCATTTTCTGGTATGAATAATTTACCCGGTAGGAGCACAGTAGGTATCGGTATCGGTATATTAAATCCAAATACACACTTAGAACATACTTCAAAATTAAAAATTGAATATAAAACATAATCCATCATCTGACTTATTAGTGATATAAAAATCAAAAGTATTACAGGATGCATTGTAAATCTTGCTAAGTACGCTACCCATCGATAAAACATCTGTCTAGTATATGTAAATAAAACACAAATTATAAACACAGGAGCTAAAGAAAGTAATAAAGCAATTATTGCTATAGATGTAACAAAAGAAAATAAAGCATTAAAAATAGCATAGACTACCATTAGAAATCCAAACAATAATAAACAAAAAGCTACAATACCTAAAGGACCAGAAAATATAAGAGATATCATTAATACTAATGAATCACGTGATAAAAATCTATTTAATGGTAGATCTAAAAACTCAAAAACATTTGAATCAGTTCCTCTAAAATTTGCTATTCCTATCAATTGATTTGGAGCATTAACAAATAAAGAAAATGCATTATTGTAGAAAAAATTCCAGCTATTATCTCGCAATAATTGAGCTATTATTCCTACTTTTACGCATATGATTAAAAACTCATATATAGAAATGTGAGAAAGTCCAAAAAAATAATATAAAGTATAAAAAATTATGTACAATAACAAAAGTGCTACTATTGTTGATCTGATATTGGTTGTTTTATTAGATGCTATAAAACTTTGATAAAGAGACTTTGTAGAGCTATCGCTGTTAATCAGATCATTGTTGCTAGTTTTTATATTTTTATAACTAGAACCAAAAAATGCTCCTTTTACTTCTTTATCAAAAAAATTGTATATTATACTAAAGTTTTTTACAGGTGGCCTTTTAGTTGTTATATTAATAGTAAATTTACCTTCATTTGCATAATTGCAGCCATGATCTCTTACACCGTAATATATGGTTCCCTTTTTATCTTTTAATTTTCTCTTAAATTTTCCATATCACTAATATTCACAGGTATATCATCTGTTGCACCAGGTTTATGACTAGGAAGACTATTACCTACATGTATATATAAATTTTCAATGCTTGCATTAATATTTTTTGTAATTTTAATATTGTAACCCCCGATACCACTACTATCCCCAAATTGAAAGGTTAAACTCTCACCTCGAGAATGATCTTCCTTCATTTCATAATCATAATTAGTTAGCATACCACCTTCTAAGTCTTCAAAACTTTCATTTTGCATGCTTACCTTTAATGAAGGAATATAAGTTTTTGCTTCTCCTTTTGCTATAAATTTCTCTATTGATTTAGCTATAGTATCACCCTGAACTTTGTTTTTATCTCCATTTAAAAAACTTTCAATATGTGCTTTTAATTCTTCATTTTTGGCAAGAGATTCAATTTGCACACAATTTCTTTTCCCCCCCCCTTTACATACACTTCCACACATGAAATTCACAAAATATGTGTCTAATTCATTTACTATGCCTTTTATTGCTTCGCAATTACTACCATCTTTTTCATATCTTTGTGGTGGCGTTGAATCTAGAGTCCAATACTCTCTACCACTTAACCACTCTGCACCATTTAATTTATACTTATTAGGACATATATCATTCTCACATGCTTCTCGGTTTAAGATCTTTGCAAAATATTCTTTTTCTTTTTCACTGCAATCTTCATGAATTTTTATATACCTCTCTTTTTTATCATCTATATTTTTACACATTTTGCTTCCAACAATACTGAAGCTTATTCTGTCACCTTTTTTTATTTCAAAAGGTAATTTGCTATTATTGCTTCCTGGAAGAATCACAAAATACTCATCCGCTATATTTTGATTGGTGCAAAAATTAAGTTTATTTGGTATTACACTAATTTCCGCAACCCTTACTGAATCAGAGATCTCAATTCCAGAATCAATCCAATGTTTTTGTCCTGCCGACACTACATCTGATTTTCTATGTATTCCAATTTCATTTGGCTGAATACATTTATTCTCTTCTATACACCCTGATAGAAAGAAAAGTGAGATCATAAGAAAAAATCTTAACATCATAAATTCACGTGGATTTAATGCTCTCAGAAGATCCCCCCCCTGAAGAACTACTTTGTGGACCAGAAGACCTAGATGCTGATTCCCCTCCCTCAGATTTTGAACTTGGTTCTTTTTTAGTCATAGCACGAGCAATCTCAGCAGCACCCCCAGCAGCAAATTTGGCAAAAGATAAAGCTTTACCTACCATTTGCCCAGGAGTACTACCTGAACCCAATGTTGCTCTGTAATTACCTGCAAGTTCAGCAGCCATGCCAGGAAGAATATTCAAAAAATGATAGAACAAGAACAGTATCAAAACCAATTTAAGCAATTCCCCAATTAAAGAATCTTCAAATTCCAAATATGAAAAATCAAATAAGCCAACAATGCTACTTTTCTTCCATTGATAATTCTGCAACATACATGCAAGTGTATTTTCATTTCTTTCACATCCATTATCCTTTATCTTAAACCACTTTTTTTCACCAAATATCTCTTTTATACCAAATATCTCTAGTTCTTCTTGTTCAAAACTCAAACCTTTATAAAAAATTTTATCACATGCTATAAACATAAAACTCATAAATGCAAAAAGCATTACAGGATATAAGCTATAAGTAATTAGTTCTTTTAAACCATCCATCAAAATATCCCTTTGTATGTTGAAATAGTACCATAGGAATAAATAATGGAGATAAAATAACAATAACGGATAACGCAATCAAAGATAAAATAAATACATAAGATGCCCATAAGATTACCATTACCATTAAAATACCCATAAACATGGCAACAAGAGCTACTAAAATCTGTCCACCAGCGATAATGATTCCTATTATTGAGCCTGAAACTAATAATATTGGAGCTGCCCCAAGTAAAACAGTTAAAGTTGCTACACCTCCAGCACCTATCTTTCCAGAAATTCCATTTAAAGGAGCACCTAAATAAAACAATAACCTACAGTCAAGCTTATCCCAAGGAGCAAGATAACTATAGTTAACTCCCGAGTGAATGTAATCTTCTGCTGCATAATTACATATACCCTTACTTTCAGTTGATGCTTTTAATACTATTTCTGATAAACCATTTGAAAGACGAGTAAGCTCTCCATAGTAATGAGACATAGTATCACCTGTGGTAAAATATATTACCAAAGCAAATTTAATAATTAACATATATATCTCTTGTGGACTACGTACTCCACCAGACATTACTTTAATGGCAAATAACATCAGAGCTAAAACAAGAACAGCAGTTACAGTGTTTTTTAGTTTTTTTTGAGCAATAGATAAAAAACCGCCTTTCTGTGTTCCATTTTTATCCACTAGCGTGACACCTTTTGAGTCAACACCCCTTGATTAAATTATCCAGCGATTCCTTAATACACTGTACTAACATGGAAGTGATAGGAATGGGAGATAGTGCCTTACTTCCTGCCTGGTCATAACAAGCACTTGACATATATGAGCTAAAGCACTCTTTGTTATCATATTCTACAAAAATTTCTCCGCTTTTTTCCTTCTCCATTATCAAAGCTTTGTAATCTCTATCTTTATAATCACTAAGTCGAATTTCTTTTATACCACCTTGGCCATTTTTATTTTTGAATTTCATCACAGATTTCTCACACATTGGAGCTGAAGGTTCAGATGGCAAATCAGTGCAACCTATATTAACTCCTTGCGGCCAAGGATTCATCTCAATTCCTATCCAACTAATTTTAGCTAATTCAACACATAATTTTCCTGCTCTCTTCACCGCTTTAAAAGTTGATCCATGTATTGTTTTGCTCTCTCCAGCTTTAAGAACTTCACATTTTAATGCACCATCAAGATGTGGCCATACACCTGTAGTGATATAGTTAAGTTCTTTTTCTCTTATCTCGAAATCTTCAAGTGGATTAAGAATGCTACCAAAAGTAAGGGGGTTTCTATGGCAAACCTCTATATAATCACTATATTGTACAGCGTTTTTTGGCCACCAGTAATCTTTATCATTGTCAGTAGTATCTACACCCAACACATCTTTTTCTATTTTTTTACCATTTTCTTCTGACTGACTAAAACACTGAAAATATTCCTCTTCCGTTTTATAAATTTTATTCGTACATTCTTCATGATCTTCTTTTCCACTTTGTAATGAAAAATCTTTCTTCTTTCCATCACTTCCACGTATGACTGGATGCTTTACAAAACTATGCTGACAAACAACAAGTCCACCTATAGCTTTCCAAACCCCAACAATTGCAGCTATAACTCCTATAATAACAAAAGCAGTAAAAAGACCAACGGAAGAAACAATTAAAATAATTGCTGTCCATGCTACACCTATTGCAATAGCAATCCCGGCAAGAGCCGCACCTGTTTTGAACACCCCACATTCAGGATTAGAAGCACGACTAAACCTACCCCCGCCGTTAAACCTGCTGGTAAATTTAGTACCTTCAGTACCACTCGCAGAATCTACTGTTTGTGCAAAAGCCGAATATGAAAGTGAAAAATCCATACTTAATAAAAGTATCGCAATTAGCAATAATGAAAGTTTAATCTTAAACATTTTTTACCTTCTGATAAAATACAGGTAACCATAATTTTGGATCGTCACCTACCTCTTTTAGTATATCATATAATAATAAAACACTTTCTGCACGCCCAGATAATACATTCACTATATCATCCAAATCTTTTAGATCTATTCTAGCTACTACAGCATTAACCCCTTGCTTTACCAAAAAGAACCTAGTACTAGGATCTGTATGTTTAATTAATATATACTCCCGTTCACTTAACATAAAGACATCTCGGTAAATATTAGTGGCCTTCAAATTTGGTAAAAAGATCTGAGTTGCAGTTTGCTGTACAAGTGTATCACTAATAGAACTTTTACTTGCATCTTCAACACTCTGAGTAGCAAAAATAACAATAGCATTTAGTTTTCTTAGTACTTTTAACCAATCTTTTATTTTAGGAGCAAAAATTGGATTATCTATTAACGCCCATGCTTCATCTAACACTATCATAGAAGGAGTGCCATCAAGAGATATGTTAATTCTATGAAATAAATAAATTAGTACCGGACCAAGAGCAACTGGATCCTTTAATAAACTAGCCATTTCAAATCCAAAAACCCTTGCCTTTGAAAAATCCAACAGGTCTTCTTTGTTGTCAAATATTGAGGCATGAGAACCATTACCATGCCACATAGATATAGATCCTGCTAAAGTATCAGGCCCTGAAAGTCCTAAAAAAGGTACAAGATTACTTAATGTTCTATCATCTTTTTTTAATTTAAAATTCCCCTCAATCGCATCGTTGATTCGCGTAATATCCTCAGAGGTAAACTTATCGTTGTATACTAAAATTAAAGACTTGATCCACTCCATTAAAAATGTTCTATTATCTGGAGTATCATCAAGTTGTAATGGATTGAAATTTGTTCTCGTTCTTGGTTCAATCACAGTATAAACACCTCCAAGCGCTCTAAGAAAAATTTCTGCACCACGATCTTTATCAAAAAAGAATATTCTTGGAGAAAATTTCATTGCTTGAGCGCAGAGAAAATTCATCAAAACAGTTTTTCCTGCACCTGTTGGACCAATTATCATTGTATGACCAACATCTCTTATGTGAAAATTAAAAAAAAACGGAGTACCAGATGTGGTATCAAAAACTGTCACAGCATCTCCCCAATGGTTATTAAATTTACTACCTATAGGATAATTATGCTGAGACGCAAATCCTGACACATTAAGACTACTTATTGTAGACTTTCTTACTATATAATCGAAATTACAGGGAAGCTGAGCCCAAAATGCTGGTTCAAGATTAACCTTTTCTCTTACAGGATAAATCCCACAGTTAGAAAGTTCCGACTCTACTAACGATAATGCATTATCTAGTGCTTTAGGGCTTTTTTCTATACATAAAATTGTTAAGTGATGCTGACCAAATGCAATTTTACCACTCATTGCATCATCAAGTGCTTGAGAAATTTCTGCTATCTGAGAAATAGCCTTATCTTCGGATTGTATCATTCTATTTTGTTGTATTTGCATTTTTGCAATTGCCAATTGCCTATTTATAAATTGAAAAGATTGTGTAATGATAAATTCATAAGGAAGTTGCAAAAACGAATCAAGCATTCCTGCTGAAGTATTATTTCCATATTCTTTGATACTTACTATACCAGCATATTTACTTTCGTTATGAGTTAAAATCTGTATCATTTTGCGACCAAAAAAAAGCCTGTGTACTGGCAAATATCTTGATATTTCTGTACTGAGTGGAAATAATGTGTTTGTAATCAAGCCACAATTTACAATTCTGGACATAAATGACATTATTTCACAGAATAGACCATTTGGAGTTTCTTTTACTTTAAGAATTTTAGGTCCATAATTTCTCAAGCTTGTTACTATACGATTTGTTGTTTCTTCTAAATCCTCATAAACAGCACGCATATCACTTGCCCATGCATGCTTTGAAGTCACATGTCCAAACTTTTTTAATAAATATGAAAGAAATTCTACTCCTTTTTTATCTACTTTACGAATAATCGTAAAATATAAGTCATTAATAAATGATTTTCTCACTGCATTTTTTTGTTTCCACTTTAGGTTTACTTGATTAGCAAAAAAATTGGGTAAATCTTGACTTGCGAATTCATCAGCAAAAATGTTTTTTTTGCTTCTAATAGTATGAAAATACAAACTAAATGCCGGTGATGAAATATTCCTTAATAATTGATTTCTGATATTATTTTGTATTGCTAAATCCTCATCATCAGCAGTTTCAAATGCAAAACCATTTAATTTTATAACCTTAACTAAACAATTGTCTTTTGTCATTAAAGTAGTACTATTCCAGTAGCAGGAATAAGGTATGAATTGAGCTTCATGTACTTCTTTCTTTAAAATAGACCTGTTTTTGGATTCAATACCTTTAAAATTCATCGTTCAAAAAACTTAAGTAATGTCATAAGAATTAGCACCATAATAGAACCGGTTTAAACATTTTGAACATTTTTGCATTTTTACCATAAATAATTCTATGAATAAAGGTTCTTTTGCAGAAGCTATGTAACCCATTCCATGTATTGTCGGTAAAAGTAAAAGGATTATTCTTAGATCACTAGAGTTAATAAAAATGACCATGCAAATCATAACGTTTAATATAGCAAACATATAACTTACACCAAAAAGCATAGCTGGTCTTGTTAAACCTTTAAACAATTGATCTGTTTCTATACTACCTGTAGACATACACTAACCTTTCAAATACAATCTCTAAAATTAATACTGTGAATTATATTAAAAATTTATTGAAGTTAATAGCATTTTCAGTAACATATGCTAATTAACAATTTAGTTGTCTGTAATGAGTTGGCCCTTTCAAGAAGCAGAAAAAATATTAAAAGCATTTTCGCATAAAAAAGAAATAATATTTGAGACTGGATATGGTCCATCAGGGTTACCTCACATTGGTACTTTTGGGGAAGTTTTGCGTACCACCATTGTAGTAAATGCATTGAAGAAAATAGCTCCTAATATAAAAACCAAAATTATTGCAGTTTCAGATGATATGGATGGTTTGCGAAAAATACCAGATAACGTACCAAATCAAGAAATGTTAAGGCAACATTTGAACAAACCACTAACCATGATACCTGATCCTTTTGGTGTTTATGAAAGTTATGGTCACCATATGAATTCAAGATTGTGTAAATTTCTAGATTTATTTGAATTTGAGTATGAATTCAAAAGCGCTACGGAATGCTATAGATCTGGCTTATACAATGAAAAACTTCTGCTGCTGCTAAAAAACTACGATAAAGTTATGAATGTAATGCTTCCTTCATTTAGAGAAGAAAGACAACAAACCTACAGTCCTTTTTTGCCTATATGTCTAGAAACTTCTCAAGTTTTACAAGTCCCACTTACTGAAATAAATACAGAAAAAGGAACTATAACATACAAAGATACAAATGGAGACAAGGTCACAATTCCAGTTACAGATGGAAGATGTAAATTACAGTGGAAACCAGATTGGGGAATGAGATGGGCTGCATTCGGTGTTAATTATGAAGCTCACGGAAAAGACTTAACTCCATCTGCTTTGCTTTCAAGTCAAATCTGTAAAATACTTGGAGAAAAACCACCCATTCTATTTTGTTACGAGTTTTTCCTTGATAAAGATGGTAAAAAAATATCAAAATCAAAAGGAAATGGTATCTCAATCGAAGAATGGTTAGCTTATGCACCAACAGAAAGCTTAGCTCTTTATATTTTTCAAAATCCCCAAAAAGCTAAACGTTTATATTTTGATGTAATACCAAAATCAACTGATGAATATTTAGAATTTGTAAAACAATACCATAGTAATAAAGAAGAAGACATAAATAATCCTGCATGGCATATTCACCAAGGCAATGTTCCTAAAATAGAAACTTCAGGTATAAATTTCTCTCTTCTTCTCAATCTTGCAGCAGCTTGTAACGCTGAAAACAAGGAAATTCTTTGGGGATTTATTTCTACTTACACTAAAGATGTAACATCAGAAAATAATACAATGCTTAACAAGCTTTCAGATTTTGCAGTAAGATATTATCATGATTTTATTAAACCCAACAAATCATATAAAACTCCAAATGCAAAAGAAATAGATTCTCTCTTCGATTTAAAACAAGCCTTACACTCACTAACCGATACCGTGACAGCTGAAGAAATTCAAACTCAGGTGTTTTCTGTTGGAAAAAAATATGGTTATGTCAATTTGCGTGATTGGTTTCAACTATTATATGAAACATTACTTGGTCAAAAAACAGGACCTAGAATGGGATCTTTCATTAAACTTTACGGTATAAATAATACTATATCTCTTATAGAAAAGGCAATTTTTGTAAAGTAACGAAACTACTTGTTCAATAACAACATAAGTACAGTGATATTTATTAAAAATAGTTATTTTTTACTTCGGTAGTTTTTGCATTGCTATTACAATTACAAAGAAAGTCAATTTTAATAGATATGAAAAAAAATTTCAAAAATAGTGAAAAAACGCTAGAAGAATTTTATAATAAAGTTGAAAATATAGCTTCTACAACTCAAGATAAGTTTATAAATGAAATTGAAGATTTAACATATGAAGGTATGAAAAAATTTCGTAATTTACTCGCTAGAGAGTTAGATTCTATCTTTAAAAATATTAATTCCAGAAGCGCCAATCTACTAAATCATAGCTTGCATGAGTATGCTGCAAATTCACATTTCATCACTAAAAAAGAAGAATTAGAATTATTTCAGTCTATTCTTCATATGATAAAACATACAATAAAAAATCTATAATATTAAAAAAGTCATCATTTTCAAATACTTGCACTAGTATAAGCACTGTCATACTAATTTGTACTTAATATTAAATTAAGCAATGTTATTACTTATAGAAATAATATAAAAAAAGGGGGCTATAATGTTAGAAAGGTTTATCGTACCAGTAAATCCTACTATTGTATTCGTAGAATTGAAATCCACACCTAAATTACTTCCCATAACTTTGAAAGAGGTAAAATCTTTTTTACGTATTGAGAATACTCAAGATGATGAGATAATTTTATACTTGATAGCTATGGCTACAGATTATGCTAAGTGGTATATGGAAAAATCTCTAGTTAAACAAAAATGGCAAGCTTCATGTGAAGGCTATATACCGCGTAGAATCTACTTAAACTATGGTCCTATTAGGGAAATAATCTCAGTAGCTACAACAGTATTTCACAATAAAGAAGAAAGAAAGCTTGAGTATTACTTTAGCAATGTGGGAAATTATATCGAGTTCTATAATTGTTTAAATGTACAAAAAGTAGATGTTATATATGAGGCTGGATACGATAATGTTCCAAATCAGATTAAGTTAGGAATTATACAGCATGTTACTGCTCTTTATAAAAACCGTGAATTGGAAGTAGGTAGTCACTTATCCGAGATAAAAAAAGTATACTCACCATTCCGTGATTTGAAAGTTTTATTGTAATTTTTACAGAGGACAATCTATGAAAAAAATTCAAGATATGCATAACAAAATTTTTTATATGATAAGGAAAAATATTGATCTGAAAAAGTATGTTACTAATGTCTACAATTACTCACCCAAACAAGTCACAATTCCTTACTTAAAGGTGAATATCAAAAATTACAAAATCCTACATATGCTTTCTAATTTTGCTATCAAAGCTAAATTTTCATGTGATATATATACCTATCATAGAGATAGTATGTTTAATATTATAAAACATATTCATTTGATACTTAATGAAGCTGAATACTCTGATAATAAAAATGAATTCGTTGTAGAAAATGATTGCATAATGAATCAATTCGATGAAGTGCTACATTCAACCATTAATTTTGATATTTTAATTAAGGAGACAGATAATGAGTAAGTTACAGCTAAAGATCAAAAATGATCATAATGAATATGTTATATTAAATAATATAAAGAACTTAAGGTTTATTTTACGCAACAATAGGGAAGAAACAAAAGACATCTCTTCTTTCGGATGGAGGGGAATATTAGACTGTGCTGGAAGTAGATATATAACAATAAAAATAAACGGTATTTTAGATTGTATGCTAGCAGATAAATTGCTGCATAATTCAGCCATGCTAAATTCTATTAACAACTATGAAATAGATTATGGTACAAAAATTAATTTACAGTGTGCAATTGAATTATATGAAAGGTATTACGATCCTACTACTTTTGACAGTTTTACTATAATTTTAACCAGCACTGGAACCGTAAATTCATTTCATTAATGCTAATTTAATCTTTCCTTATATAATGGTAATGATAAAAATCTTAAATTTATAAAAATCATGAATACAGAAGACCCACTCAAGAAAAATGATAACGATGATAGTGCCAGAGAAAAATACTTAGTAAAAAACGATGATCAAAAAGAACAGTGCCAAGAGGAAGTAACGCCTTGTACAGAAGAAGAATATATAAAAAATTACCTGAAGAATTTTGAGGATCTTTTAAACAAGATAGACGAAGAAATTGATGAACTGGATAGTTATGGAAGAACTATGGAGATAAAACGCAGTATAGATAGGCTAATAGAAACTTTATATAGCCAAGCAGCATCTGAGGATATTGATATTGAGCTTGAAACTACAAAACATACTAGCGATAAATTAAACTCTATAAAAAGAATTAAAGAAAAGAGAAAAAATCGTACAACTGAAGAGATATTAAGCAACATTTTTGCTCAACAACAAAAAGATATGGGTAATGTTAAACGTGCAACAGCAGATGTACACGAAGCTAAAGAAGAAATTAAATCTTCAATTAAGTCAGTACTATTTTCAGTAATTGCTCATAGAATGGATCCTAAAAAAAGAGCTGGAGAAACTGCCGATAGTAATGAAAAACAAGCTCATATATATGGCAGAGAAGCCAAGGGTGGAATTTTAGGAGCGTTATTAAAAACATTTTTAACCGCAGTTAGTGCTGCTATACATGAAATTGTAAAGCCACTTAAGCACACTGATAAGCAAGAAGCATCTTTTGCAAAGCAAGTTGAAGAAAGTAGAAATATGGATTCAAAAAAAGGTCGGCATATGTAATAAACCTATAAGTTTACCAAGCCACATAAGCTGCTAAATATAGCAGCTTATTAAACTTACTTAACCTTTCGTTCCTTATTTTTGTACTTGCGGTACAACTCCTTGAGTTTTTGTTTCTGCAAATGTTGTAATAGGAGCTTCACCTTTTGAAACATCAGGTTTACCCTCTTGGTTTTCTGCAAGTTCTTGAGTTTTTGTTTCTGTAACTGTTATGCCAGAAGCTTCGTTTTTTGAAGCATCAGTTGTACCTTGTGGATTTGGGGTTATAATTTCACTAGATTTACATTCTTTTTGTTTTGTAAATAATTCATGCAAAGTCATTTTTTCGCCTTTGCCAATTTTAAATGTAAAAAATTGATTTTTTGTCAAATCTTCAAGCATTAATTCATCACTTGGATTAGTAAAAGTTACCTTGCCTTCATCACTAACATTAACAGTCAGATTATAATCTTTACCATCCACACTCCAATTGCACTGAATACTACGAGGACCTGTGATAATTTCATAAAACCTACTTCCATCCTCATTCCTTGAGACACGTAAAAGTCTCCTTAGACTTGGTGTTTCCACTATTGTTAAAGCTGTCACTTTAATTCCCTGACAAGCACAAGTGACACTTAAAAATGAATCATCAAATTTTATGTTCCCTTTGTTATTCTTTAGACCTACCAAAACAGTAAATTCTCCTGTTTTTTTTCTTTCTCTAACTCTTATAGTTTCTATATCATCACTATTTACACATTTATAAATAATCTCTCTTCTAAGAGAATCAATAAACCTATTTATTTCCTCATCTTCTTCATCCAAAAAACATGACGTATTCTGATTTTCCAAAGATGTTTCCTCTGAATTATTTAATGCTTGCCGATAAGTAATTTTTTTATTATAATCCCTCTTTATTAGATTACCAGCCTGAGAACCTTGAGTACTTTACCTTGAGTACTTTGTTCCTTGGATTCCGAAAGTAAAGTTTTAGATGTAGCATCAGTCATAAAAAATCTATTTACAATATTAGTTAAACTATAGTAAGCAATAAAAATTAAAGTTCAATATTTTTTTTTAATGACAGCTAGAATTTATTTTAGGTTGATTGGAACAGAAAATTAATCTAGAATTATAACGTTTATTAAGTAATTTTATGATTAAAATATCATTTTTTTTGACTTTTATAATATTTATAGCAAGTTTACCTTTTATAGGCGATTTTCTTGCAAACCTAAAACAGCCAAAAAATATAGCTTTGAGCGATGATTATATAGGTCAAAAATTAGACGATTACATTAACAATAACATTGAAAAAATCATAAAAAATATTCAAGACAAGAGTAAATATGCTGCTCAAGATAAATTGATAAAAAATAAAATTTTACAATATAAAGATGAAATATTTGATACAAGCTATCCTTCTACAGGCAATATAGATAGTAAAGTTATAGCCGTCGGTTTCTTTGATTATTCGTGTGGATATTGTAAAGTAATAAAGGATGATATAAAACAACTCATTAACGACGGTAAAATTAATTACATATTCAGGGATTCTCCGATACTCGGTAATAACTCTCTAAAAATGGCGAAAAGTGCACTAGCTGTTTATTTTATTAAAAAAGAAAAATACTTTGACTTTAACTACGCGGCTTTAAGTCATACAGGAGAATTTTCAGATAATGATATTTTAAATATACTACAAAATATAGGCATTGAAGAAAGTGAATTCAATAATTCAATGCAAAATAATATGAACAAAATTGAACACATGATAAACAGCAGTAAGGCCTTAGTTAGGGATTTAGGTATTGGTGGTACACCTTTTTTAATAATTGGTGATAGCATCTTTGTAGGAGCAACTGACTTAAGTATTTTACGTGAAAAAGTGAATCAATTAATGAATAGCAACTCATAGTCTATTTACTATAAATATCATTCACAAGCCTAATAGAAAAAATTTTTATTACCTCAATCAACTATAATAGCAAAAAATTTTATTCCATTTTATAAGGAGATTATATGTCATTTACAGAAGTAAGGTTTCCAGAAAACATATCCTACGGTTCTACAGGAGGACCTGAATTCTCTACTGAGATTGTAAAAACTCACAATGGATATGAACAACGGAACATTAATTGGTCTAATGCACGTGCTAGATATAATATATCTTATGGAGTAAAATCCAACGAACAATTATTAGAATTAATAACATTTTTTCGTGCTCGAAAGGGCAGAGCTATAGGATTTCGTTTAAAAGATTGGTTGGATTTTACAACTATTGATCAAGAAATAGGAACAGGTAATGGAAAGCAAACAACTTTTCAGTTAATAAAAATTTACGTAAACAGTCAGGATAAATATATACGTACAATCAAAAAACCAGTATACGACACTGTCAAGATTTACTTGAATAGTAAAGAATATAGCGAATATTCAGTAGATTATTCTAATGGAAAGATAATGTTTATGAACCCACCGAAAAAAGATACAATAATTACTGCAAATTTTGAATTTGACGTACCTGTCCGTTTTGATACAGATTATTTAAGCACTTCTATTGATAACTATGGAAGTAATAGTTGTAATAATATTTCTCTAGTGGAGATAAAATTATAACTTCTTTCAGTACTATACAATTAAAATTATCTTCTATATTAATTTTCTATTAATACGCGATCTTCTACCTTAGATGGAAATTTATTTAATTAAACACCAAATAATATAAATCTTATAATTTAATCATGTTATTTAATTAATGGTAAAATTATGAAAATTATTGATACAATTAATAAGATTATTGATACAATTAATAAGATTATTATAAAAAAGAAAACAATTAATCAAGGTATTAAAACACCTATTGCTTCTACAGAGGATGATCTTAAGCCAAATTTTATATCAAAAGCTTTTATTATACCACTAGTAAAAATGAGTAATAGAGTGTTTAGAAAAAAGGATGTAGTAAATTTTGCTCAACCTAGTCCAGTGCAACGTACTTCACCATTCGGTGATAATCACCAAAAAGGCATCGAGGAACTAACACAACAACAAAATGATAATATTATTAATTCTGATGAACCATCAAAACTTAATTGGTTTCAAAGGTCGTGGATAAGACTTAAGAGCGTGTTTATTACAAATAAAGATAAAAAGCAAGATAATAGTGAAAATTTGAGTTCAACCTCTTCAAATCATATTTATGACAAAGATGAACACTTAAAACCCTCCATATCCGAACAAAAAGTTAACGAAAATTTGAATACTGAACACTCAAAAGAAGTAATTTCAATGGATGGGGATGGGGATCAAGATACACATTTTACATTAGATCCTTTACCAACTGAAGAAGATAATTTTAGCATATCAACAACAACATCATCACAAGAGAAAAAATCTGGAATTTTTAATACAGTAGTAAATATGCTCACAGGCATTAAGAACTTTTTTGTTGATTCTATGGGATTTGCTCAAGATAAGTTTAATAACGCTCAGGATGTCACTTATAAAGATGTAAATGAACGCATCGTTAACAGTCAAAAACCAGCAAATGCGGAAGCATGCTCAAACGGATTATCATCACAAACCAGCATACAATCCTATACTACTAGTGAGTATGAAACAGAAAGAGTGCGTGATAGTGACTTTGACAATGATACACAATCAACAACTAGTTTTACAGGAAGATTTAATGGTGAATCAAGCAAGCAAGTAGATAGTCCAAGTAGTTCTTTGAAAAAAGACCTAACACTGGACAATCACAAAACACAGAACCCAGAAACACAAGGTGAATCTATCACAACCTACAAAAGCTAAAAACACAAGGTGAATCTATATCTGTATAAAAACTAATAACAAGCCATCATTTATGGTGGCTTCGTTTCTTTTACGATTTTTCCTCTATCCAGGCTGCTTGTATAGCTTCAAGGATTCTTTCATTGCAACGATTTTCATCATCGTCAAAATCTTCCAAGCTTAGAACTTTTTTTTTGAGATCAGTAAATCTAATATTTATTATATCTTGATTAGGAAAATTCCTTTCTAAGTCTTCTACTATATCTTCTATATCAATCCATTTCATAACAATATAAAACTGGTGCCCACAGAGGGACTTGAACCCTCAAGGCCGTGAGGCCCACGGATTTTAAGTCCGTTATGTCTACCATTCCATCACATGGGCTTTTTTAATTATCGAGAATAAAATTCCACTACTAAGTTAACTTCCATATCTACTGAATACGGAACCTCAGAATATTGTGGCACTCTTAAATACTTAACTGAACGTTCTTCACTATTAACTTCCAAATAATCTGGCAATTTACGTTCTTGTTTCTTTATAGCTTCTTCAATTATAGGAATTTTTGAAACCCTTTCTCTTATTTTTACCACATCACCTGAACGAAGTCTATAACTTGATATATTAACAATCTTATCGTTAACCATGACATGCTTATGTGATATAAGTTGTTTTGCTGAATAAATCGTTGGTACTAATCCAGAGTGATATAAAACAGAACTTAACCTTGATTCAAGTAATCCAATAAAATTATCAGCTGTATAACCTTTTCTATTGTAAGCATCCATAAACGTACGTCTTAATTGCTTACTTGAAATTGCATAATAAAACTTGAATTTTTTCTGTGCAGCAAATTGTTTACCAAAGTCAGATAATCTTTTAAACCCAAGCATACCATGCTGACCTGGGGGATATTTTCTTTTATTTACTGGATCTTTAGCTCTGCCCCATAAATTTATTCCAAGCCTACGGCTGACCCTATATTTTCTACTGATAATGGTCGTCATATAAAAAATCTCATAACTTAACTTCAAATTATTAAGTACTTTAACAATATATGTCAACTTGTTTTTACTAAAGTAATCTCTTATACTAAAGCTTTAAAATCTAAAAATTCTGAAAATAATGAACAATCTATACCACTCTATGGCAAATGCTATAAGGTTTTTATCAATTGATGCAGTACAAAACGCTAATTCAGGACACCCAGGTATGCCTCTTGGAATGGCAGATGTTGCAACTGTTTTATTTGCAAATTTTTTGAATCACAACCCTTCAGATTCAAAGTGGTTTAATAGGGATCGTTTTGTTTTATCTAACGGTCACGGATCTATTTTATTGTACTCAATTTTATATCTAACAGGTTATATTAGCATTGATGAATTAAAAAATTTTAGACAGTTGAAATCCAAAACTCCGGGTCACCCAGAGTACGAAATTACTGCTGGAGTGGAAGCTACTACTGGTCCATTGGGTCAAGGTCTTGCTTGTGCTGTTGGTATGGCACTTGCCGAAGCAATACTTAGAACATATTTCACCAAAGATCTGGTTGATCATTATACATATGTAATGCTAGGTGACGGATGTCTTATGGAAGGAATAAGCCATGAAGCATCATCTTTTGCCGGACATCTAAAACTAAACAAGCTCATAGCTCTTTTTGATGACAATAATATTTCCATAGATGGTAACACTAACCTTTCATGTTCTGATGATATCGAAAAACGTTTTTTGGCATACGGGTGGAATGTACAAAAAATTGACGGACACGATTTCGATGCTATCTTTCTTGCAATGGAGCAAGCACAAAAATCTGACAAACCGTCTCTGATCTGCTGCAAGACTACAATAGGGAAATTTTCAAGTCGTGCTGGAACTTCTGCTGCACATAGTGGAGCTTTTACAGAAGAAGATATAAAAACAATTAGAGAAAATTTAAATTGGAATTATAAACCTTTTTATATTCCAGAGGATATAAAGAAAGAATGGGAAAAAACTATTGAGAGAGCGAAAAAACACTATAATACAACTCAGGATTTATTAAAAAACAATGCAGAGTTACAAAGAAGAATTGCTAAATGTTTGCCAGATGGATTGGAAAATACCTTAAATCACTTAAAGAAACAAATTCATGAACTGGCACCAAATGAAGCTACTCGCGCTTCTTTTGGCAGATTAATGGAGCTCTTAACAAAACTTATGCCTGAGCTTATTGGTGGTTCTGCAGATCTTACTAGCTCAAATTGTACAAAGTACAAACACATGCAAGTAATAAGTAGCAATAGCTATAATGGTTCATATGTCCATTATGGAATACGAGAGCACGCTATGGCATCATGCATGAATGGAATGGCTTTACACGGAGGAATATTACCATATGGTGGAACCTTCTTGGTTTTTTCTGATTATTGTCGTCCGTCTATACGTTTATCTGCTTTAATGAAGCAGCAGGTTATTTACGTTATGACTCATGACTCTATCGGCGTTGGTGAGGATGGCCCAACCCATCAGCCAGTAGAACATTTATCTTCTCTACGTGCTATACCCAATTTATATGTCTTTAGGCCAGCAGACGCGCTAGAAACTTTAGAATGTATCAGCATTGCATTAGAAAAAAAAGAATCTCCAGCACTTTTTGCACTTTCTAGACAAGATGTTAACTACGTTCGTAAATTTTATCCTAATGTTAACCAGAATACCAATCTGTCAAAATTTGGTGCATATATCCTATGTGAATATTCTGGTGAGTTGAATGTTACAATATTTGCAACAGGATCAGAGGTTAATATTGCAATTGAATCACAAAAAAAATTACAAAAAATAGGAATAGGAGCAAGGATTATTTCTATGCCTTGCTGGAGAATTTTTGATGAGCAAAATGATGAATATAAAGAATCAATATTAAATAATAGTAGTATAAAAATTGCCGTTGAAGCAGGATGTAATATGGGCTGGCACAAATATATAGGCTCAAAAGGATTGTTTATTGGTATAAATGATTTTGGAGAATCAGCACCTTATAAAACATTGTATGAACACTTTAACATTAATTCTGATTATTTAGTAAAACTTGTATGTGAAAAATTACAAAATCTTTAAATAATCATAACTAATTTTACTTGTGTTATGAAATGGCTTGATGTAGCAGAAAAATTAAAAAAAGTTCCCTAATCAAGATTTTACGATTGATTGAGTTAAAAAACATACTTATAAATTTGAAAAGTTTTGATGATAGTGAAAATCATTACAATACCTGAAGAAATACAAGCAGTTTATATAGAGAGCAGATTAAAAACCACTATGATATTTTTTCTTGTACACCTGTATAATGCTTAGAGGTCAGTGTGGAACCCAGAATCATCAATAGTAGTTACGCCTAAAAGATGACTTTTATTTGGAGCAAAAGTAGTGTCTCTTAGTTCGCTACTAGGTGTAGTGCTTTCTTTTTCATATTCGGTTTCATTTTTAGTATAGAATACAAAACTTTCTTTCAATTTATTTGAACGCTTGGAATTTGTATCTGCTACTTTCTGGTTATTAGTGATAAATTCATTTATATGCTTATCATTTTTTTTAAAAAAACTATATACCCTATTAACTAATTTAGGTTTTTTATTTTGTGATAATGAATGTAAAGATAAGCTTGAAGCATTTTTTTTACTTGTAATATCTTCTTTAGGTTGCAAATGTAGTAAATCAGAATATTTATCACATTGTGATTCTTTTTTATTATTATTGATAGAATTCATGATTTTATTTTTAAATAAGCGTAATATATTTGCATAACAGATAACACACTATTTTAATAAAAAAATTATCTGCTAATAAACATTATGCATAAATAATTCTACATTTTTCACATATATTTGTCGTGGTTCTTCGTGCAAGCTTTAAAAAGCAGAAAAAGATTGTAAAACAAGCCATCATAAAATGATGGCTTTTGTATAGATTTAGTTTATTACAGATCGGTTTCACAAACTCCACGACTATTGATCGTAGTTTTATATGACTTTCCCACTAAACATATTAGTTTCTTTTTTGTTTTTAACTTCAACATTGTGTAGATTGTTTTGTGGTGGTAACTCTCCATGATCAATTTTTGTTATCTTAGTAAGCTCTACACTATGCACTGTAATCTTCCGATTACTATCATTATTAAGCTTATATTGACCGGATATATTACCAGTAGCAAATAAAGATTCAAAACTAAAAATACTAGAGAAAAATTTAAAACAATCAACAACTGAATCTCTAGTAGATTTCAATATATTCACCACTCCATTAAAAATTCCAGATTTTTTCTCTTGTAATAATGGGGATGTTGATGCGTTATGATCATCATTATTAATAACATTATCATCTTCTATACTAGATTTTTTGATATCCTGGTTTATGCCTTGTGTAATGTTTTTTTCAGTATTATCAAAAGATTCCATAATTTTTATCATTAATTAAATAACATAATTAAATTATAAGATTTATATTATTTGGTGCGTAATTAAATAAATTTCTATTTAAAATAGAAAATCTTGTATTAACAGAAAATAAATATTTAATATAGCGAATAGATGGATTTTGTATTGTATATGCATAGTCATTATTCACATGAGCTTTAAAAATCAAACAAGCTCCTCAATGGAATTCAAAAATAATAAAATATTGAAAGAACTTCTCTAATTCTTATTTAGACAATAAAAAATAGACATAAAAAGATAAATGCAAAGTAGTAAAAACCAGCAACACAGTACTAGTTTTTTAAGAATCGTTTTCGTTATAAATATTTAACATCATAGTAAATGCCAAAATCATATAAACACTAAAGAGTAAGCAAAATCTACCATCTTAAAATTTTTTATTTTTTATCTTTTCTACTCGAAAAAGAAATCTAAAATTTATATTTTATGATTCCAGTCCTTTTCAAATGTTGCAAGCCCAGAATCTGTCAGTGGGTGGTTTATTAATTGCCTTAATATTTTTCCTGGTAAAGTAACTACATCAGCCCCAAGCTTTGCAGCTTCGATTACATGTGTTGGACTTCTTACGGATGCGACAAGAACCTTAGTATCAAACATGTAGTTAGAATATATTTCACATATATCCTTTATTAAGTATAAACCATTGTAACTTATATCATCAAGACGACCAACAAAGGGAGAAATAAACGCAGCACCAGCCTTAGCAGCAAGCAGTGCCTGTCCAGGAGAAAAACATAATGTCACATTAACATTTATGTTATGTTCTTTCGACAATTTTTTACAAGAAATTAGTCCTTCATATGTTAGAGGTAACTTTATTACAATATTTTCAGCAATTTTTGCTAAATTTATAGACTGTTTTATTATGTCTTCGTAGTGGTCAGCAACAACTTCAACACTTACAGGTCCATTCACAATAGAACATATTTCACTTACTAAGTCTTGGTATTTATCTTTATAGCCAGATTTTGCAATTAATGAAGGATTAGTAGTTACACCATCAATGAGTTCTTTGAGTTCTTGAATTTCATTTAAATCAGCACTATCAAGAAAAATTTCCATATTTATTATTGCGGACACTATATTTGAACATAGAATCTGTAGCAATAATAGTCAAGACGTTTGTAATATGTATTTCTTTAATTGCTTAATATAACTAAAAGATTTGTTACAAAACTTCTTAAATACAGTCATTCTTTATAAAAGTATTTTCAACAACAATACTGGCTATATGATTTTTTTTGCAAAAACTTCATAATAGTAATCATTCCCTTTGAGTTTAGATGAATATTCTTTCACTTCTTGTATCTTTATAACCTCGTAATTTTGCAAAAGATCCAGAATTTCTTGTTTAGTATGAAAAATCATATTTTTTCTTTTTTTCTCAGAAAAAAGATTCCACTGAGGATCAAAAAAATTCCCAATAAAATAACCACCTATTTTTATTTTATTGTTGATTTGATTCCATCTAGTGTGAAACGTTTCACGATCATAGAGTGGTAATATAAAACTTGCCATCACTATGTCTAATTTTGGAAGTTTATTAAAATCCCAATCACTAAAAATTTTTATTTTATTATCTTTATATTTTTCACGATCAGGGATAAATAAATCGTAATAAACTAATTGACTATCAAAAGCAATTAAATCATAACCTTTTTGTAGTGGCAATATCATATCTTTTTCTGCAATGTCTGCTGCTATTACAAGAGCAATTTGATTTTTAGATGCTTCTGGAATTTCATGAAAAAGTTCTTGAATAAATGTTCGCCTAGAGCTTTTGAGTTTACCTTCTAGATATATAACCAAAGGATTGGTATGTTTATCTATCATAGCATGAATAGTAGTCCATAATGGAACGGTAATTATTAATACTACGAATAAAAATATTGACCATTTTATAATTTTCTTACAATTCATAGCACCACTTTTTCTTCAAATTTATGATATATAATATTCTTTTTGTATTGTATTTACTACTAAGAATGTTTATCTTTAAACAATTAGTTAGAAAAACATAACTATATTTTAAACATTATAAACCTTGCTTTAAAAAATCAAGAAAAAACTTATTTTAGCTAACTATAGAATATCATTTACTTAATATAGCTTTTATAAAGTAGTTACATTGATGAATTTATCTTATCTATAAACTCCTTCAGGTTGATTTTTCTTTGAACCTTAAGTTTTTCTGCTTCTAATATACAACTTACATCTTTTACACTTTTATCGATATCATCATTAATTATCACATAATCGTATTGATTACATTTATTCATTTCATCTTGAGCCATGGTTAATCTATGCTCTATAGTACTACTATTATCACTATTACGCTTGTTTAAGCGTAACTGTAGCTCCTTCATCGAGGGTGGCAGTATAAAAATACTAACAACCTTTTTCTCAATGATTTTAGATAAGTGAAATGCTCCTTGCCAATCTATACTCAATAAAATACTAATTCCATTTTCAAGATTTTGATTTATAAAATACTTTGGTATACCATAAAAATTATTAAAAACCTTAGCATATTCAAGCATAGAATTCGCCTCACATAATTCATGAAATTTTTCTTCAGTAACAAAAAAATAATCTTTTCCATCTATTTCCCCAGTACGAGGCTTACGTGTAGTCATAGAAATAGATCTAACTAAGTCACTTGATCGTGCAAGTAACTTTTCCGATATAGTAGTTTTTCCAGCTCCAGAGGGTGACGATAAAATCAGTAATATACCTTCACTTTTCACATACATTTTTAATTAGCACAACAAATACATTACTATTTAATCAATTATCGATGTATTAGACAACCTAGTATTTTTTGATACAGCACTTTTAAAATTTGATTTAAAAAAGCTAGCATAGTCTAAATTAGAGCCAGATAAATCGGTATTCACTAAAGAAGAATTTTTAAAAATCGAATAACTTAAATCAGTATTTTGAAAATTTGCCTTGTCTAAGTTAACATTTTCAAATTTTGTTCTATTTAATATTGAGTTAGAAAAATCAGAATTGCTTAAATCCATGTCATGAAAATTGAAGTGAGAGTAATTTACATTAAATTTTTCTCCTTGAGATATTCTCTCTTGTAAATCTTGAACTGAGGTTATTGCTGTATCAAAATCTATGAATTTTTCTTGTCCTTCATTTTCAATTAGGATTGAGTTATTGAATTTACAGTCTGTCACTTGAGTATCAAGAATTGAAGATTTGTATATACTTGACGAAAGAAAATGTACATCATTTATGATAGAATTATCAAATTTACTAAGAAAAAAGCTAGTTTTTTTGAATTTATTATTATATAAAAAAGATGATTTAAAATCATTTTTGATAAAATTAGAATTCACAATGTTTAAGTTAGACCAAACCGAATTATTAGCTATTACATTAAAAAATGTTAAATTTTCTATTTGGCTAGAACCAATATTGTAATCAGAAAGTATACTATCATGTATCTGAGAGTCTTTAATTGTAACTTTATGCATTAAAGATGAAGAAAGATTTGTACCTTCTATGCTTGTAAAAATAAAAAGTGCATGGTCAAAAAACGAGTTGCTCATATCAGAGTTGATTAATTTAGTGTTGTAAAACTTTCCTTTGCGAATGTCAGCATTAGAAAGATTCACACCATTTAACTCGCTAAAACTAAGATCTGTATTGAATAAATCCGTATCTTGTAAAACAACTTCAGAAATATAAGAATGTTGTACATAGGCACTCGTTAACTTAGATTCAGAAAAATTCGAATAATCACTATTCACATAAGACATTTGTGCATTACTGAGATCTACTCTGTTAAAGTTACTGTTAGTGATTGTTGAAGAATCAAGGTAAGAATTAGATAGGTTACTACCTGTAAAATCTGATTCTTTAATCTCTGCAGAGTACATGTTTGTACCTTTTAACGAAGAAGCTTGTATTCTTAAATTACATGCGTTAAGACCAAAAAAATTTGTATAATCAAGATTACTTTTCTGTATCACAGTATCGATGATTTCACTATCACTAAAATTTGAATAACTAATATTTGAATTTAGTAATTTAGATAAATAGATTTTTGTGTTTGATAAGTCAGTATGCAAGCTTACTGTATTATACATTTTTACTCTTTTTAGATATGATTTGATAAATTCGGCGTAACTGATATTAGATTTATCAAATGTAACATCAGTTAAACTAGCAGAAAAAAAATTTGCAAAACTCAAATTTGTACTTTCTATATTAGTGTCATATAAATTTGCGTTGGAAAAATTAGCTCCACGTAAATCTGCATCCACAAAAGACACTCCTGCTAAATCAGTATTAGAAAAATTTGCACCTATTAAACTTACCCCTTTAAAAATAGAGCCTTTCAAATACAATTGACTAAAATCAGCTCCATTTAAATTATGACCAAAATGTTTACTAAAATCTTCAGCAATATCTTGTTTGTGGCACTCTTCAATAAATTTAGTAAAATCTTTTTTACTAAAAGAAACATAGTTTATCTCTTGCAGAATGTTAAGAAAATCACCAACTGGGTCTTTACTGCCACTTACTTCATTCCCTAAGCATGAGTAACAAGTAAGAATTAATATAAGAAGTTTAATCAGCCGCATCGTACTTTGACTTATTACGGTCTTTTGTTTTTATTGCCCAATTATACATAATTGAGTCTTTTTCATTATCTATAGTTTTATGTTCTATAAGACGTGGTATCATCTCAGTAATAGCATTTATTATATCTATTTGTTTTCCTTCTATAGCTACATCCATTGCAGATTGAAAATTATAATTAACTGCTCTGGAGTCGCTATTTTGTAATAAAAGAAAACGTACTATATCAATATTGCCACACTTTGAGGCATAAATTAGAGGAGTATCTCCAAGTTTATTTCTCCATTTTAATGCCTCTTCAATGCTCAATCCAATTTTTTCTAGCTTACTTAACACCCCTCTTAAACAAGATAAATTGTTCTTTTTTATGCAATAAAATAACTGCTTGCTATAATCATTAATAAATACAGTAGTTGGAAGGTGTTCATTAAGACTATCGTATTGCCTCTTATATATTAATCTGCTTGGCGTGCTTTTATGAATCCATTCTATTATTGGTTTTTTACTTGTTAAATTCTGTTGTTTTTTCTTTTCGTCTTTACTCTCATCTTCATCTCTTTTTACTATATATTTTTCCTGTCTTTGCTTCTTAAATTTACTTTCCGTAATCTCTTCCTTTTTTTCTCCAGCCTGATTTGTTATTTCAACATTCTCTTTATTGCCTAAGAGATCATTTTTATTTATTCCTTTAGATTTAGAGTCTGTCTGCAAACTATATTTTCTATCATTTTTCATATTATCAAAAGAAAAATCGCCTTCTACCAAATTTTTATTATCTTGCATACTTTCAGTAACCTCTGTTGAAAATTGGTTTTTATTAGAATGGGAAAATATTCCATTATTGTTTTTATTCAAGATACTCAAATCAGATATCTTATCTTCTGAATGCCCTTCGAATTTTTTTGTAGCTTTATTATTTTGATTTGAAGTTTCCTCAATCGTAGAAACTTTATGCTCCTCATCATAAGTACCATTTGTTCTTTTATCTTCTTCATTCAAAGCTTTTAACTTATCTTCTATTGGCCCATTATACTCTTCAGGTGCTTTGTTAATTTCATCATCTTGATTTATAACTTTTTCAACCTTAATATTACTATGCACTTCCTCATTTATTCTGTTATCTTCTTCATCTAAGGCTTTTAAAGCTGGTAACTTACCTTCTGTTGGCCCATTATACTCTTCAGGTGCTTTGTTAATTTCATCATCTTGATTTATAACTTTTTCAACCTTAATATTACTATGCATTTCCTCATTTATTCTGTTATCTTCTTGATTCAAGGCTTTTAAATTATCTTCTATTTTCCTATTATATTCTTCAGGTGCTTTGTTAATTTCATCATCTTGATTTATAATTTTTTCAACCTTAATATTACTATGCACTTCCTCATTTATTCTGTTATCTTCTTCATCTAAGGCTTTTAAAGCTGGTAACTTACCTTCTGTTGGCCCATTATACTCTTCAGGTGCTTTGTTAATTTCATCATCTTGATTTATAACTTTTTCAACCTTAATATTACTATGCGTTTTCTCACCTGTTATTTCATCGTTTGTAAAAAAATGATGTTTTTCATCATAAGTACCATCTGTGCTTTTATCTTCTTCATCCAAAGCTTTTAAAGCTGGCCATTTATCAAGTATAAAATCGTAAGTAGACATATAATCTGCTTCCTTATCTTCTTCAACGTTCTGTACTTGATTATCTACAGTACTATTTTTTATTTGCTCGGGTGAATTTTGTTCTGGTCCTTGTTTTGATTCTATGGTATCAACTTGACTCTGTAATTCGTTAATATTATTTTCTTTTTTCGGCGCTCTTTCACTTTCCTCAATTGCAAATATACTGAATGCAGTAATTAATAATAGGAAGTATAAAATATTTCTCATAACTACTCCAAGAGTATCAGATAATTAACCTATAGTAAAATACCTTATGATTTTAGCTATAATTTATTAAAAAATGAATACAGAGTACAGCTAAATAATGCCTGCCTAACACTTCACTTTGTTATGCTGGTACACTTTCTCCTCAAACGCACACCAAAGATTTTTTTCTAATTGTATACCGTATAATTCATTAACTTGAATTACTCCTGTTGGTGAAGTTGTATTAATTTCAAGTAGGAAATCACCTAAAATATCGATACCCACAAAGGTTAATCCCCTTTTTTTTAACTCAGGTCCGATCTTATCACATATTTCATAATCCTTCTCACTCATTTTAATAGATTCAAAACTTGCTCCAAGTCTTATATTTGTTCTTATTTCTTCATTGTTCTGTGGAACTCGTTTCATTATTCCTATTGGTTCACCATCTAATAATAATATCCTCTTATCCTTTTCTATGTTTTTAGAAAATAATTGTGCAATGATAGGGCAATTGTGCTTTGCTATCATTAATTCTGCTATTACCTGAATAATGCCTTCATTTTGTATTCTTACCACATCGTTTCCACCATAACTATATAATGGTTTTAAAATCATATCTTTGTAATTGAAAAAAAAATCTTTGATCATTGATATATTTTCCGTAATTAAAGTTGGTGGAATTAATTCTGGAAATAATAAAGTGATCAATTTTTCAGGGCAATTTCTTATTTCTGTTGGGTTATTAATAACTAATGCGTTAGTTTTTTCTAAGATATAGGTTGTTGTAATGTAACGCATATCAAAAGGTGGATTCTGTCTGACAAATATAATATCTACTTCATTCAAATTAACTTCTATACTTTCTTTAAATTTAAATCCACTATCATTAATAATGACTCTTTGAGCTAAAGCAATTGGTTTATTTAATTTCAATGCTAAGTTAACTGGAGTATATATAAGAACTTCATGATTTCTATTATTTGCCTCTTTGATCAACAAAAATGTAGTATCTGTTTTAAAGTTTATATTCTCATCCATCTGAAAAGCTATTCTCATTTTATACACCTTAAACTTATCAATAATTTGCTTGAATCTTACCTTCTTAATCTACATTATAGCAATGGCTATTTGAAATTTTTATTAATTAATTATATAAAATCAGCAATTTCACTTTTATATTATCAGTTTTTTAGCTAATTCCACGCTCAACGTATATTTGAAACTATCATATCCTATAAAACAAAAAATAAGTTAAAGAAGGAATAGTGGATCCCAGTATCAAGTACTGGGATGACGGTAGAGATAACAGTAGAGGGCTTGTAAAGCCACTTTGTGTCATTAAAGATAACAGTAGAGGGCTGTAAAGCCACTTTGTGTCATTAAAGATAACAGTTAGAGGGCTGTAAAGCCACTTTGTGTCATTAAAGATAACAGTTAGAGGGCTGTAAAGCCACTTTGTGTCATTAGAGATAACAGTAGAGGGCTGTAAAGCCACTTTGTGTCATTAGAGATAACAGTAGAGGACTGTTAAAGCCACTTTGTGTTATTAAAGATAACAGTAGAGGGCTGTAAAGCCACTTTGTGTCATTAGAGATAACAGTAGAGGACTGTGTTAAAGCCACTTTGTGTCATTCCACAGTGCGTGACACTGGAATCTATAATAAAGGATGTAGAGTGGATCCCAGTATCAAGTACTGGGATGACGGTATGCATTAGAATGATAGAGTTTCGAAAAAGAAGTCTATTATCTTCCTGATCAAAACAGATTAGTATATAATCTATCTTACTTTAATAATAAAAATTCCTGATGTTAACTTCAGCATTATCATCAAGCCCATATTATTAAAATTATAAATAAGAGCTTTTTTTTTACTATTCTCTTAAACTTCTAGATTGTGATTTCACAGATTCAGTACTTGCAATTTCGCAGTGAGTTGAGCAAAATTCTTTGTACAACTTACTCTTCAAAAATAACTCAACATTGTTTTCACTATTTAATGAACCGTATTTAGCGAAATATGCATCAGAAGCTTGAATATGTAACGTAATTAATTCAGGAAAAGTATAACCATTTTTAGATTTTAAAACTGTTATAGATAAGAAATGAATATCTTTATCACTCCTTTGTGAGTCAATTAACTGATCATCTTTTTTTAATATAGAATTCTGCTTAAAAAATTCTGCATATTCTTCAAAGCCTTTAAATGTTCTTTTTTCTGGTAATCTTTTTTTCTGCCACTTTGTTCTATCTTTTGGATTTTTATTACTAGTTGGGCCTGTTTTTTAATTGTTTCATCACCTTCTCGATTGAAGCACATTGTGTAAGGATTAATTGAATTTAATACTTTGTGTGTTTTCCAGTGAATACCAAAAATCTTTAATATTAGTTTAAATACTGGAGCAAGCAAAGTTTTTAACTTACCTACAAACCCAAGATAGGAAAGTAAAGTTTGTTTAAATGAACTAGCTACACTATCAACTATACACCTGAGGTGTACTTTTTCATCTTTAAATTTTTTATGAACTTCCGCAGCTATGTGTCCACCCATGCAGTTTCCAAACAATATTATATCGTCTGGTTTGATTCCATCTTCGAGTAAATTAAGTACAATTGACATTCCGTAGTCAACTCTCTTGCTAAGCATTAATGATTTAGCTTTTCCCAAACCAAGCTTAGGATAATTAAAAAAATGTAACGTGATCCCTGATTCAGTAGCCCAATTCCAGTTATTTTTGATATAACCCTCCATATCCTGCAATTCCCAATTTCCACCAAGAAAACATATTAAGTGTTTTTGATTTTGTGGAACTGTATTCTGAGAAGGTATGACTATCTTTTGAATTTCCGTGGCATTTTTAATTTGAATAAATTCTTCTTTGATCTGCATATTAATATAGTAAACATATTTATATAATAAAACATTAAATTCTATAAAAAATCAATTGTTATGAACGCAATAAATTTTTTAAAATTCATTGAGCTATGCTTTCAAACAGTAGTACCAGGATATGAATACCATCATTATCAATACATAAAAGTTATAGCCAACATACTAGAAGCTGCAGGTATGAGTGAAATTCGGCGCATAATCTTCAATATGCCACCACGCTCTATGAAATCTATCTGCATAAGTGTTGCATGGCCTGCATGGATACTCGGAAATCTGCCAACTGCAAGAATAATAGTTGCTAGCTATTCTAGGTTACTCAGTGAAAAGCATTCTCTTGATACAAGATGCGTAATGCAATCTGATTGGTATCAAGAATTATTTCCGCAAGTAAAATTATCTAAAGATCAAAATACCAAATATAAATTTCAAACTGTGCAAAGAGGCTTTAGAATTGCAACATCTATTGGTGGCACATTAACTGGAGAGGGGGGTGATTTTATAATTGTAGATGATCCATTAAATCCTGTGCAAGCCTTGAGTGAAACATTTAGAAAGCGCGCTATAAACTGGTTTGACCAAACTCTAGTCACTAGGCTTAATGATCGAAAGAAAGGGGTAATTGTTCTCGTGATGCATAGATTACATCAAGAAGATCTTACAGGACACTTACTATCTAAACCAAAGAATATATGGCACCATATTTGTTTACCAATGATTGCAGAAAAAGAACAAAAAATTGCATTAGATGAAGGAAATACATATTCAAGAAAAGAAGGTCAATTGCTATATCCCTTGGATAAAGAAGAAGTTGAGACAATAAAAATAGAATTGGGAAGTTATGCTTTTGCTGCTCAATATCAACAAAATCCTATATCACTTTCAAGTGGTATAATTAGACAGGAATGGTTGAAACGTTATAAGAATCTGCCTGATAATTTATTTTATGTTACACAAAGCTGGGATACAGCAATTTCAACAAACAACAGTAGCGATTTCAGTGTTTGTACTACTTGGGCAAAAATAGATAATAAATTTTATCTCATTGATGTATATCGAGCAAAACTCGAGTACCCAAAATTGAAAGAACAGGTTTTATCTTTAGCACAAAGATGGAACCCACATGCTATTTTAATTGAAGCAAAAGCAAGTGGACAGCAACTATTACAAGAACTCAAATTAAACAGTGATTTACCTATTATTTCCATAATACCCAAGGGTGATAAACTCTCTAGATTCCACCAAATTGTGTCATTAATAGAGTCAGGTAGAATTTTCGTGCCGCAAAATGCAATATGGTTAAGTGACTTTGAATATGAAATGCTCATGTTCCCAGAAACTCATTACGATGACCAAATAGATAGTACAGTACAATACTTACAATGGGTCAGGAAAATAAATAATAATATTATGAGAATTAGAAAATTATAGAATTTTTTTAATCAATATTGTATAAATTTCAGACCAAAATTATAGAAAAGAATTTAATCAACTGACATAAGAGTAGTATTACTATCAAAAAATGTAGTATGAAGTTTTTTCCGTGAAAAAGCTTTGCAAATAACTTTAATGTTTTACTTATTAGCTCCTTTCTTGATAAAGAGTATAACAGAGTATGAAAGCATAAATCACTATTTTACCAACTGGTGCACAAATTATTGCAATCTCTAATCGCATAAATCTTTTCCCATTCCATATAATCGCTGAAACTCAAATCCAGGTTAATTTTTATCAGCAATCTCCATGATACTAGCAAAAGTCTAAGCATTGTAAGTTGTAAAACATGGATAAAAGTTATTTATTTTACTTAAAAATTTCTGTGC
The DNA here is from genome assembly GCF_918315375.1 of Wolbachia endosymbiont of Chironomus riparius. NCBI lineage: Bacteria > Pseudomonadati > Pseudomonadota > Alphaproteobacteria > Rickettsiales > Anaplasmataceae > Wolbachia > Wolbachia endosymbiont of Chironomus riparius. Next base: position 263,400 of record NZ_OU906733.1, on the reverse strand, counting down.
ATATGTAAGGTAAGATACATCAGTGTAGAGTTTTCTTGTAAAAACAAGAAAGAGATACAACATCATAAAATGACGTTGTATCTCTTTTTCAATATATCTTTTCTCTATTTTCACATTTTAATTTATTTTGTAAAAATAATATAACATCAAGGCAGACTATTACTTTATGAAAAAGCAACTTCCCTGTTATTTAAAAATAAAGCAGTAATTTTAGCTTCTTGAATTTTTCCACTCATTTTAGATCGCTCTTCTTTGTTCATTTTTATCATTTTTTCAAATTTATTTATCCTGTCTTTTACTGATCCACTTTTAACAGATTCCTTTATCTGTTCCTTTGCTAATTCATCTGCACAACTGGTACTTCGAGTTGTAAATTTTACTTTTTCGAATATTGTACAGTTTTGTTTATGGTTGAATTCTTCTTCACTAACATAGCCAGTATCTTCAAGTGAATTATGTCGTCCAACTTTATCTGAGTGTTGAACAAATTCAACATATTCACCATTTTTTAGAGAAGCACCAATAACCATAGGTTTATTCAAAATTTTTCTTGCCTTGGTTTTTTCAGCATAATTTACTGTAGCATATATAGGTTCACTTTTTGATGCTTTATTCTGCGTTTTATCAAGTGAATTCCTTACTTCACCATTAGAATAATGATGATTATTAAGTTTATATTCTACTTTATCATCAATCTGTGTTTTGTAATTTTTGATACTACCATATGCACTATCAACAAAACTAATATCTGCAAATGAGTCATTAAAGTTATTTATTTCTTCATAAATCAGCTCATCACTTACAGAATATGCTTCACTATTCTGAGAAGATAAGGAATTATTTATTATTTCATATTCTTGTGTTGAATTTTGTTCCTTGATTTTTCTCGCTTTTCTTTTTGCAGCATAATTTACTGTAGCATAGATAGGTTCGCCTTTTGATGATTTATTCTGCGTTTTATCAAGTGAATTCCTTATTTTACCATAAGTCGGTTCGTTATTATATTCATTGCTCACTTCATGGCAAATTGACTCACTTTTAAGTGCATAACTTGGTTCAGCATAAATAGGCTCATTCTTAAGTACGTCACTTACTTCAGCATAAATTGGCTCATTCTTAAGTACGTCACTTACTTCAGCATAAATTGGCTCACCTTCAATACTAATTGAATCTGAAATAGAAAGTTCAAATATACTAATTTGATCTGGACTAGAAAGTTCAGAACCTTTGTTCAATAGTAATTGATATATAGGATGAGAATTTATTTCTGCTAACAAATTTTTTAATGGATTTAGAGTTCTCTTTTTAAATAGAACTATTTCTTTAATAGCATAATTAATGGAGTTCTTATTATCTTTATTTAATGAGTTAACATCAGCTCCCGAATTAATCAATAGCTCTACAGCATCATAATTCAGATTGCCTATAGCGCAAAAAAGAGCATCATCTAGATATTTTTTACTATGAGAAGATTCTTTTCTCCCAAAATAAGAAAGAACATTGTCTAACATATTTAAAAAATTTATAGTAAACTTTAAGATTTTTTTATT